>CAZWVC010000163.1:0-9265 GCA_964637245.1 uncultured Desulfocapsaceae bacterium | reverse complement strand
TCATCCCGGTGGCCGAATTCATATCCAGCTGAGAGCGTCTTCATTCCCATCTCAAAAAACAGTTCCTGATAGTGATGGGCACGTGAGCCGCCGACAAAGAGCATGGCTGTTTTACCTTGGGTTCTCGGGTATACGTCTTTTTGCACGACTTCAACAGCAGGCATCTCTTCTGCAATCACCTCTTCGACTTTAGCGATAAGATCCGCATCATCAAAATATTTGGCTATTTTCCTCAGTGACTTTGCTGTAGCATCGGCACCGATAAAGTTGACTTTGATCCAAGGGATGCCGTATTTGGTTTCCAACATATCAGCAACGTAGTTTATGGAGCGGTGACACATAACACAACTGAGATCAGCTTGATTGGCCGAGGCAAATTTGTCGTATGTTGCGTTTCCTGAGAAAGTAGAGATATTGGTAATGCCACATTTCTCTAGAATCCTGTCAATCTCAAAGCCATCACCACCGATATTGTATTCACCCAGTAAATTAATCTTAAACTTTTCCTTTTTTTCAATTTCGCTGGTACCGACAACGTGGGTGAAAACCTGATTGTTGGCAATGTGGTGACCTGCTGACTGGGAAACACCTTTGTAGCCTTCGCAGCTGAAGGCAAAAACGTTACAATCGCCAAATTTCTCTTTCATCTTTTTCGCAACTGCATGGATATCATCTCCGATTAAACCAACTGGACAAGTTGCAAAAACGGCAATCGCTTTGGGATGGAAATTATCATATGCTTCCTGAATTGCTGCTTCGAGTTTTTTTTCGCCACCAAAGATGATGTCAGAGTCCTGCATATCAGTGGACATGCAATAACTGATATAATTGGAGTCTGTATCGTTAATGGCATCGGTCTGATTTCGTCTGGTCAGCCAGGCGTAGAAGCTGCAGCCTATGGGGCCATGCACTAGATTGACAACGTCACTTACCGGACCCATGATAACACCTTTGCAGCCTGCATATGTGCACCCGCGCATTGTTATTATTCCTGGAATCGTTCTGACGTTGGCAACAATTTCCGGAGTGGTGTTCTCCATTGCCTCGTTAACCATTATCTGTTTGGCGCGTTTGCGGGCGACCTTTGGTGGATACTTTTCCAACATTTTTTCTTTAATGTTGTGAGGGTCCCACTGCACCAGTTTTTCTGCTTTTCCCATGATATAATTCCTCTGATGTTATCCTATTGATGCAGCTCCAGCTTCTCCTGTACGGACCCGAACAGCATCGGCAACAGGTAAGACAAAGATTTTGCCATCCCCTGGCTTGCCTGTCTGGTTTGTGCTGATAATTGCTTCGACAACGTTTTCAACTTCGTTATCTTCAACGACAACGGTGACCATGCGTTTTGGGTAGAGTTTGCCTTTTTCGCCAAGGAGCATAGCTGCTTCTTCATATCCTTCTTCAGCACCCTGGATGAGTTTGCGGTTTACAAAACCAAGGCCTCGACCCTGGGCTTCGTGAGCAAAAAAAGCATTTACTCCGGCATCGGTCAGTGCCGCTTTGGTCTTGTTCATCATATTCATGCGGACTACAGCGATTACCTCTTTCATGCCGCCACCTCTGCTTCCAGATCTTCTTTTACTCCTGAACTGATGGTGTATACGTCTTCAACATCGGCAACAAAAATTTTGCCGTCGCCAAATGCACCTTTATTAGCGGAACGGGCTGCATCCATGATGGTGTTGATGACAAACTCCTTGTCTTCCTTCTTGACGACACTTAACAGCATAGTTTTAGGTATTTCGTCATAGGTAACTTCACCAATTTTAATTCCGCGCTGCTTACCCCTTCCGGTGACGGAATACTTGGTGACCGCAGGGAATCCTGCGTCCATCAGGGCAGCAAGTACGTCATCTGCTTTCTCTGGTCGAACAATGGCTCTGATCATGATCATCATTGTGGTTTTCTCCTTCGTTGATATTCTTGCTTACGCTTCCATCAGGCCAAAATCGAGAAGCAGCTGCTCAAGTTCTTCTATTTCGAGGGGCTTAGGAACGACAAACATCTCGTTGTTATCAATTGCTTTGGCGAGCCCGCGGTATTCATTGGCCTGGGTAGCCTCGGGATTCCATTCGATAACCGTCTTGCGGTTAATCTCCGCGCGCTGGACATCGTTATCCCGAGGTACAAAGTAAATCATCTGGGTGCCCAGCTTTTTGGCCAACTCCGCTATCATTTCTTTTTCATTGTCGACATTTCTGGAGTTGCAGATCAGACCGCCTAATCTCACGCCACCAGACTCGGCATATTTCATAATACCTTTACAGATGTTATTGGCAGCATACATAGCCATCATCTCCCCGGAACAAACGATGTATATCTCCTGGGCTTTGCCATCTCGAATAGGCATGGCGAAACCACCGCAAACTACGTCACCGAGAACGTCATAGAAGGCATAATCGAGCTCTTCACCTTCATCATAGGCGCCCAATGATTCCAACATATTGATGGAGGTAATGATACCTCTGCCTGCACAGCCGACTCCAGGTTCTGGGCCACCAGATTCCACCGACCATGAGCCACCGAAACTTGGTTTTCTGATATCGTCGAGTTCTACGTCTTCACCTTCCTCCCGAAGCGTATCGAGGACTGATTTTTGAGCGAGACCACCTAACAGCAGTCGAGTTGAATCCGCTTTTGGATCACAGCCAACTACCATTACTTTTCTGCCCATTTCAGCAAGACCAGCAACTGTATTCTGGGTTGTTGTAGATTTTCCAATTCCACCTTTTCCATAAATAGCGACCTTTCTCATACTATCCTCCTTCTGTTGTGTAATTCTTCAAGCTGATTTGGAGATTATTCTAATTAAGTAACTCCTTTCAGCTTGGTGGTTGTCTTATTTTCAACTCTAGTTGAGCAAAGCTTATGCCATTTGCAAGGATGTCTTATATTTTTATTTATTTCGGTATTTTAGAGAAAATTTAACTTGCAATTAAGGTGTTTTTGGGGAAATGACAAACCTCTCCAAATTGTAGCTTCCCTACACATATGTAGCTATCCGACAGACCATTTTATTGTTTCTTCCATATCGCAACTCTGAACCTGATCACTAACGTGAGAAACAACACGAAAGTGAACAAAAATGTAAGACAATTTGATTGTTAGCGGGGTTGGAATTACCAGAATATTTAATAATCACAGCAATTTTAGGATGATGACTGTTGTGGCATGGGGATTGCTGTATACGTCTGATGATGGTGTGAATTTTTGGAAATGACGCATAGCGTCGGAGGTAATAGATGACATCTTTGCATTATAGTGATCTCTCGGTTGAAAAAGCGACCCAAGGGATTGAGCTGTTGGCATTGCACAGGATAACCGAACTTATTGGCAGTGCTGTTAATCTCGACACTACCTTGGAAAACGTTCTACAGGTTGTTAATGATACCTTAAAAATGCAGCGAGCCACCCTGTTACTCTACGATAGAATTAGGCAAAGTCTGGTTATAAAAGCCTCCTGTGGGCTCTCTGAGGCTGAAGAGATGCGTGGTGTTTATAGACCTAACGAGGGAGTAATTGGGCAGATATTTAGAACCAGATCACCCTTTATTGTTCCAGATATTAAAAGCGAACCTCTTTTTCTGAATAGAACTGGGGCAAGGTCATCGGTATCACGGGATAAGGTGTCTTTTTTAGGTGTTCCGGTAATGGTAAAAGGACAACCAGAAGGGGTTCTGACAGTTGATCGACTCTTTGGCGACGATGTATCTTTTGAGGAGGATATCCGATTTTTGATGGTGCTTTCCACTTTAATTGCCCAGTTTCTCACCTTGCATAAAGAAATCGAAAAAAAAGAAGCAAAATTGCTCCAGGAAAATAAATCCCTCAAAGCTAAATTACATCAGATTCACGAGGGGCATTATATAATAGGGCACTCCAAACCGATGCAAGAAGTTTTCAGCATTATCGATAAAATATCAAAAAGTAATGCCACCGCCTTGCTACTAGGCGAATCAGGAACAGGGAAGGAGCTGGTGGCACGTGCCATTCATGAAAGTAGTGAGCGGAGTGACAAGGCTTTTATAAAAATAAATTGTGCGGCTTTGCCGGAAACTCTTTTGGAAAGTGAACTCTTCGGTCATGAAAAGGGTGCTTTCACTGGTGCACATGCTATCCGCCCTGGAAGATTTGAGCTTGCTGATGGTGGTACAATCTTTCTTGATGAAATAGGGGAGATGCCCCTTTCTTTGCAGGCCAAGATGCTGCGGGTATTGCAGGAAAAACAGTTTGAACGTATCGGTGGTACCAAAACGTTCAAGGTAGATGTGCGTATAGTGGCGGCAACGAATGTCAGTCTGGAAGAGGCTGTATCTCAGGGCAATTTTCGGGCGGATCTCTATTATCGTCTCAATGTTGTGCCAATAGTGCTCCCACCTTTGCGTGAACGAAAGGATGATATACCACTGCTGTTTAATCACTTTCTGGTGAAAAGTAATAAGCGTAACAGCAAGGATTTAAAGATGACCTCTGATCTCCTTGATTTCCTGACGAGCTATAGCTGGCCTGGCAATGTGCGAGAGATGCAGAACCTGGTTGAGCGAATGGTGATACTGGCCGAAGGAGATAAAATTACGGTGAATGACTTGCCGCCCAATATTCAATATCCACAATCTACGCACGGACAACAGGAAGAACGAACTTTACCTAATGTAAGATCGCAGGAGATAGTCGTCCCGGTAAAAAAATCGCTTACGGAGATAGAGAAAGAAGAGGTGAGAGCAGCTTTGATACGCAATGGCTGGGTGCAGGTTCGAGCAGCGCGGGAGCTCGGATTGACTCAGCGGCAGATGGGCTATCGTATTAAGAAATATGGACTCAACAGATATGATTCATTTCGTTAATGGGATAGCTCGTTAACTTGAGCTGCTTCTCTTGGTTAACTCCATTTTAGAGATGTGCTTTATTAACACATTGAATACCTCATCTTGCATTGATGCAGGAACTATGCAAGCCTTTGTTGAAGTAGTAATCTGAAAATCAATAAATCATTCCCTAGTTTTATTCACTAACATCCCACTGGAAAATCTATCTAACTTCTAATAATGCTGCAGACAAGCCAGCTTCTAATTACAACAACCTAAGCCAAAAAAAACACAACAAATATGTAAGAAAAATATGTTTAACATAACATAAATGTCTAAAGTGTGGCGTTTGCGACAATTGCTACAAATTTATA
This sequence comes from uncultured Desulfocapsaceae bacterium, assembly GCA_964637245.1. Classification (GTDB taxonomy): domain Bacteria; phylum Desulfobacterota; class Desulfobulbia; order Desulfobulbales; family Desulfocapsaceae; genus Desulfopila_A. The sequence goes on along the minus strand of CAZWVC010000163.1, from coordinate 4,083 downwards.
AGTGGATCATATGTGTTTGAATATACATGAGAAAATATAATATCCTTGTTTGGCACATCTCTTGTAATACAGAAAACAGATTTGCTGTTTTACTTAGGGGTATCTGCTTCTAGTGTGCAGATGAAAATTAATCCATCAGGAGGAAAATGTTGTGAAAGTAAGAATGAATATTAAACCCAAGACCTATTGGGGCGGAGCTGCCTTTTTAGCGGTTCTGGCTATTGGGTTCCCGGCTTTAGCTGAAGATGCAAGTGTTGGTGATACTGTTATTCATCTGGCCTACTCAATTGATACCTTTTATTTCCTTATGTCGGGTGCGCTTGTCATGTGGATGGCTGCAGGTTTTGCAATGCTTGAAGCGGGTCTCGTACGTGGCAAGAATACCGTTGAAATCCTCACAAAGAACGTCGCACTGTATTCCATAGCATGTATCATGTATATGATTGTCGGCTACAATATTATGTATGGTGACGGGAATGGTGTCATTCCTGGACTCAGCTTTTTTCTTGGGGCAGACAACAGTGTTGATGATGTGCTAAAGAGCGGTGGTGAGACCTATTATTCGTCCATGTCAGATTTCTTTTTCCAGGTTGTGTTTGTTGCCACTGCGATGTCAATTGTTTCTGGTGCTGTTGCTGAGCGGATGAAACTCTGGGCGTTTCTGGTCTTTGCCGTAGTGATGACTGGATTTATCTACCCTGTTCAAGGATATTGGAAATGGGGCGGAGGTTTCTTAGATGGTCTTGGCTTCCTTGATTTTGCCGGTTCTGGTGTGGTTCATCTCTGTGGTGCTTCTGCAGCGATTGCTGGTGTTCTGCTGCTCGGACCACGTGCAGGTAAATATGTAAAAGGTCGAATTAACGCAATTCCTGGTGCCAATTTGCCTATGGCAACTCTTGGTACCTTTATCCTCTGGTTGGGATGGTTTGGTTTCAACGGTGGATCTGAGTTGAAAATTAGTAATATAGAAGAAGCAAACGCTGTATCTATGATTTTTGTAAATACAAATACAGCTGCGGCTGGTGGTCTGGTCGCTGCCCTGCTACTCTCCCGCGCTTGGTTTGGTAAAGCTGATCTTACCATGGCCTTAAACGGTGCGCTTGCGGGTCTTGTTGCAATTACTGCTGAGCCACTTACTCCAAGTCCGTTACTTGCCACAATCGTAGGTGCAATTGGTGGTCTGATTGTTGTTGCTTCAATTATTTTCATTGATAAAGCAAAGGTTGATGATCCGGTTGGTGCGATCTCTGTTCACGGAGTAGTTGGCATCTGGGGATTAATAGCGGTAGCGTTTACCAATCCCGACGGTTCTCTTGTTGCACAGCTTATCGGAGTTGTGGTGATTTTCGGCTGGGTGTTCGGTACAAGTTTTGTCACCTGGTTAATAATCAAAACTGTAATGGGTATCAGAATTAGTGAGGAAGAAGAGCTTGAAGGTTGTGATATCGCAGAATGCGGCCTTGACGCATACCCAGAGTTCACCAAAGACTGATAAGAGGAGTATCATGAAAAAGATAGAAGCAATTATAAAACCTTTCAAACTGGAAGGTGTAAAAGAAGCACTTAATGACCTAGGTATTGCCGGAATGACCGTTTCAGAGGTAAAAGGATACGGTCGGCAGAAGGGCCATAAAGAGGTCTACCGCGGAGCTGAATATCAAGTAGAGTTCAACCCAAAGGCGAAAATAGAGCTGGTTGTTGCCGAGGATATGGCCGATAAAGTAGTTGAGACAATCAGAAATGCAGCTAACACGAACAAAATTGGTGATGGGAAGATTTTTGTGTTGCCGGTTGAAAATGTAATGCGGATACGCACCGGAGAAAGTGGCAAGGATGCTATTTAGTACAGGAGGGTATTCATAGGATAGTTTTTATGAAATAAAGCGTTCTGAGTGAACACAAGCAAAGAGGAAAGAACCCTCTTGATGAGAAAAGCCCCTGCTTCAGTTGAAGTCAGGGGCTTTTTATGTTTGGTCTTTTATAATTATAAATAAATCAAACCAAAATCATTTAACACCGTTTAAATATTTAGCAAGTTTAACATCTTCAGAAAGAGTGTGTTTGGTAAACCACTCGATGATGAAAGACTCAAGATTGGCAAAATCGATATATTCATATTGCAAAGAAAATAGGCGGTTTCGGAGCTCGGACAACACTCTTTCATGTTCTTTTCTGTGTTCGATGTACTGGGGATAATTATTTTCTATCATGATATTTTCTTCACTGCAGAAATGAAACTCAGCATATTTAAGAAGTTCTGCAAAAAGTGATTCTATGAGATGTTTATCACCATTGGAGTCTTTAGCTGCTATGAGTTTTTGAATAATTTTGACGAAGATCTGGTGCTGAGCATCAATCTCAGGATGCCCAATCTCATATTTGCTACTCCATTTTATAGTGACCATAGTCGCTCATTACCTGATAGAGATTTTAAGTTGCAGATAGCTTTTAATATATCAGATTCATGCAAGGTAAATATCAACTCTTAGATATTTAAATAGGCGGAATCCGACCGCAATACCGAATCTTACACCACAACTGCAGGAAAATAAACATAATAATGACTGTTGTTTACCCAGTGGTACAGCTCTTCTGGGGCTGCATGAGTGAAAGTGAGGAAAGCCCGGATATTTCATGAACAATTTAATGATCACAGATTAAAACATTTTATTTCGACATATTACGAGTATTACATGGGCATTTTCTGGCAATACAAAGTGTGTTGTCCACTATTGTCAGCATTATTCACCCTTTGGGCGAGCCTGAAAGGCCTATGGCCTTCGTTAGCGAGGGTTCGCGGTAGAAAACTACAGCTTCACCCTCGATGCCTTGGCCATAAACCTTTCAGACTCGTGAAATATCCGGGCTGATTAAGACCAGTCTGGCGCTTGGCTAATGCATTGCGAATAAAAAGTATCTCTTTATCCTTTAAGCTGCCCCCGACAGGATACCCTAAAGTTTTCAAATGGTTGATGATTGCACGCCTACCGGATTTTTGACCTATACTGAGTCGTCTTTCAGCTCCAACCATTTCAGGGGGATAGGGCTCATATGTTTTGGGATTTTTCTGTAAGCCATGCAGGTGAAGTCCGGTTTCACATGTGAAAATTCTTTTTCCAATGAAGGGCTGGTTTGGTGGAATGTCTCTTTTTGAAAGATTAGCTACATATTTTGAGATGGCTGGTAGTGCAGATAAATTATAGTCATGACCTTTTATTAAATGAAAGTAACCAACTAATTCTTCAAGACGTGCACAACCACATCTTTCACCTAAGCCAAGAAGCGTGCCATCTGCATGTGAAGCCCCGTTTTCCATAGATGATATAGCGTTGGCAGTCGCCATGCCAAAATCGTTGTGGGTATGAACAGCAATAGTGCTGTTTTTGAGACATGACTTCAGATTTTTTACAAGAGTAGCCATTTCTGCAGGAGAAGAAATACCAACGGTATCAGCGAGGCGAATTCGTTTTGCACCACATTGCTCTGCTTCAAGCGCCAGATGCTTTAAAAAGCTAATTTCTGCCCGGGTGGCATCTTCAAAACCAATGGAGGAAACCATGCCTAAATGTTTAGCCAGGTGAAGAGACGTTACCATCTGTTGGTGCACCCACTCTCTGGTTTTTGCCATTTTTTCATGAATTAAAATGTCTGAAACTGGAATTGATAGTGAGATAATATCGGGCATGATGTTTGCGGCATATTTTATATCGGCCTCAATGCAGCGAGACCAGAGTGAGCATGTCAGAGACGGGTAATTTAGGCGGCAATAATCAAGTAATCTGGCGGGACACTTAATCAATGAGGAGGCTATTCCAATTTCTATTTCTTTGATTCCCACACTGGCAAGACCGTCAATAATGTTGAGCTTCTCGCTAGCTGAAAAAATGACGCCCGGGGTTTGTTCACCTTCGCGTAGTGTGCTATCAATGATTGTTTTCATTTTTATATTTTCCTCCTTTTTTAAGAACAGAAAGCAGTGAGATTTAAGTTATTGTCTGGACCTTTTTGTAAAGTACTAGCCGGATATTTCATGAACAATTTAATGATCATAGATTAAAACATTTTATTTCGACACATTACGAG
>CAZWVC010000162.1:0-9266 GCA_964637245.1 uncultured Desulfocapsaceae bacterium | reverse complement strand
ATGCAAGACTAAAGCTTTGTAGATTCTATAATTATCTAAACCACGAAAAAACCTAAACAGCAGCTGAAGTATATCCACATGTGGGCTGGAAAATTTGCGCTTCACGGAAGAAAAGCAGGAATAAACTGCAAAGTTGCTGTCTCATTAAGTTAATACATGGTAACGACGTTTAATCCCTCCATCTATACACCTGAGAAAACGAGGATAAATAATAGCCTATGGTTAAGATGGCTAAGTTGAGACGAGTTGATAAAAAGAGATTTAAGGAGCTGACCTATCCGCATCTTGGATTTCTCTATAATGTTGCTCTCAAATATTCGGGTACTCCTTATGATGCGGAAGATCTCGTCCAAGAGACCATGTATACGGCATATCGAAAATTTTACCAGCTTCGCGAAGAGTCCAAATGTAGATCCTGGCTGTTCATGATCCTACGTAGTCACTTCCTCAAAGAAAAGCGACAGGAAATTAAACGGCCGTATCTTGATGATGGTGATGGATATCTGAAAAATGTTACTTCAGGTAGTGGAGCAGACCTATCCGAAAAATTAGAAAAGAAAATGACGAAAGCTGAAGTGCACAGAGTATTAACACTCATACCGGAGAAATTTAAATCTCCCCTGATTCTTTATTATATGGATGAAATGACCTACCAAGAGATCTCTGAATATTTGGATATACCAATAGGAACGGTCATGTCACGATTGGCCCGAGGTAAAAAGTACATGAAAAATGAGCTTATGCGCCGCGCCAAAGGAACATCTGTGGTGAAAAAGATAATCCCAATAACAGGCTTTTTTGGCTGAGGAGGTGAATATGGATTGTCTGAAGTTTTCCAATTGGCTTGAGAATAGAGATACCTTTGATATCTCAGAGGCGGACAAGGCTCTAAAGCACTCAGCAGTATGCCAAGATTGTACAGCAAAACTACAGTTTGATGAAGAAGTTGATAAACATATCTTCAACGCGATGAAGAAGGTTGAAATCCCAAATTCGTTGCGGGATAAAGTTGATCTTAGTCTCGACAGCATATTGGAGGTTTCCTCAAAAGGAAAATTCCGCTGGTATGGTGCTATTTCTGCTGCAATTGCCGCGATGGTGGTTTTCGCACTATCTTTCACCATTACGCCATCCATACCCTCTGTGGATGAGATGGGGAAATATGTTATTTATGATAATTCCCACCATGGTGATTCATTTCTTACCGTTAATAATCCAGAAGAAATCTCAAGTTTAACAGATGTTGAAATTGATTATCAGCAGGTTAAGAAGTTTTTGTCAGCAGATTACTCTTTTGTTGGTGGGAGAATATGCCCGCTCGGAGATTGTCAAGCTATTCACCTGGTCTATAACAATAAGGGAAAAAGGGTTTCGCTCTACTTAATTAATACAAAAGATGTGGACTTCAGTCTCTCGCCGGGAAAACACTATACTATGCGTGACAACAACCAAACTGTTAACTTTTGGCAGGAAGGAAATTTCGTTTATGCAATGATAGGGTAAAAATTACCCAGATCTATAAGATAGAGTATAAAATATTACCGGCCAGGATTAATAATACCATGGCTTTATGTTACAGATCTTTTCTAACTATTTAAAATAAAATTGGTTTTTTGAAATCATGGTCTTGGCACATTAATTGAATATTAGAGAGTGTTACCAACAACACTTCTTCTCCTCCCCGATACGCCTTTCTGGAATCCTTCCATGAGAGGCGTATCCCTTTTTATGCACTACATCTTAATTAAGAAATTAGCTCAGATATTGCGCGTGTCTGAATGGTGAATAGAGGAGCTTATTGATATTACCACCGCCGGTACAAACTATACCTTGAAAAATCAATTGTGTATGAGTTGAAAGACACAGTTATTATTTGTATATTAATATGAAGTCGCCATTTTCCCCTTAACTATCCGGGCTGTTATCTGTCAAACATCATGTCAGGTAGCAGGGAGTCTCTTGCAGCAGGAAGGACTACATATTGCAACAGCGTCTATTGGTGATGTTTATTCTCAGCATTTTTTTGTGTAGAACTGCAGCCCGGGCAGCTGCCTTCACAAACCGATTCAATTTTAGAATCTTTCATACTTTTAAATTTATGCAATATTCTCCTTGAGACAACAACTATACAAACCAGAATAATGGAGTAGATTATAATGCTCTCAAACATGCGGAACTCCATTGAAAAAGATCTAAATAGAAGCTGATGAGGAATCTATTTATTGTGTTTGGCCCATGAATCTCTCAAAGTTACAATTCGATTAAAAACAGGTATTCCGGACTTGGAATCTTTACTGTCGATACAGAAATAGCCCTGCCTCTCAAACTGGAATCTAGCCCCATTTTCCTTTTCTGCTAAGCCTGGTTCGAGTTTGCAATTATCTAAAACCACCACTGAATCAGGGTTGAGGTGTTCAATAAATTGAGTATCTTTGTCCTCTTCTGGATTTTCAACAGAAAATAACCTATCGTAAAGTCTAACCGGACAAGTAATGGCATGAGCAGCGGATACCCAATGAATAGTGCCCTTTACCTTTCTGCCATCGGGAGAAGAGCCACCCTTGGATTGAGGGTCATAGGTGCAGTGGATCGCTTTAATTTCTCCTGTCTTCTCATCCTTTTCCATTGATAAAAATTGAATATAATAGCCATAGCGAAGCCGGACTTCTCGCCCCGGGCCGAGGCGTCGATACTTCCTCGGGGGGTCTTCCATAAAATCGGTTCTTTCTATGTACAGTTCTTTGGAAAAAGGTAATATCCTGGTTCCCATTTCAGGCTTTTGAGGGTGATTCTTAGCCTCTACTTCCTCTGTCTTATCTTCAGGATAGTTATCAATAATTACCTTTAGAGGATCAAGAATGCCCATTACCCGAGGAGCTTTTTCATTGAGGTCATCGCGGATGGAATTCTCCAACACACCCATATCTATCCAGCTTTGTTTTTTACCAATACCGATAGTGCTACAGAAATTCCTGATCGCCTGGGGAGTATATCCGCGGCGTCGTAAACCTGAGATTGTCAACATCCTGGGATCGTCCCAGCCGCTTACATAGTTTCCATCAACTAGTCTGAGGAGCTTGCGCTTGCTCATCACTGTATACGACAAATTCAACCTGGCAAACTCAATTTGTTGTGGGTGGCATTTGGTCTCCAGTGCATCAAGAACCCAGTCATAAAGTGCCCGGTTGTCTTGAAATTCCAAGGTGCACAAGGAATGCGTAATATCTTCGATGGAATCCGAGAGACAATGAGTAAAATCATACATGGGGTAAATACACCAGTCATCACCTGTCCTGTGGTGTTGCATCTTCATTATCCTGTAAATAACAGGATCACGCATAACGATGATCGGAGAGGCCATGTCAATTTTTGCTCTGAGGACATGGCTGCCTTCGTCGAGCTCTCCTTTCTTCATCTTCATGAAGAGATCAAGATTTTCCTCACTGCTCCGATCTCTGTATGGACTGTTTTTACCGGGCTGGGTTAAAGTACCGCGATACTCACGAATCTCATCGCCAGAGAGCTCACAAACATACGCCTTGCCGCCTTTGATAAGCTTAACAGCAAACTCAAAAAGTTGTTCAAAATAATCCGAGGCATAAAAAAGGTTATCACCCCAATCAAATCCCAGCCAGGTGACATCTTCTTTGATTGACTGAACGTATTTTTCTTCTTCTTTTGTCGGATTGGTATCATCAAATCGCAGATTACATTGGCTGTTATGCTCCTCGGCAATACCAAAGTTGAGACAGATCGACTTTGCATGACCAATGTGCAAAAAACCATTTGGTTCTGGGGGAAAACGGGTAATCGGTGCTTTATGCTTGCCGTTTTTTAGATCTTCTTTGATTATCTGCCGTATGAAATCAAGTGGTTTTTCCTGAGATGTTATTGGATTTTCCATGTTTTTAAGGCTTTAATTAAGCTTTTGAAATTTATAAGTAAAGTCTATCAGCTGAGCGTAGTCTTTTCACCACTCTTTCCTTACCAATGCTTACAAGAATGTCGAACATTGATGGTCCCGCGAGCTGCCCGGTTACCGCGGTACGCATACCATTGATTATAATACCTGGCTTAACGTCCACTTCATCAGCGAAATCTCTAGCAGTTTTTTCAGTTTCCCCAAGGGAAAATTCCTCCAACTTCTCATAGCGATCGGCAAGCTCAGGAAGCCAGTTCTCTAGACCAGGATGCTTGAGAATGTTCTTCTTACGGGATTTTTCACAAATACTGAAATCATCGGCAAAATATGCTCTGCCAAGACTCGCAAAATCTTTTAGTGTATGGTATCGAGGGCGGATTAGCTCCAAGGTATCAAGAAACCATTTTCTTTTTGTCGTCGCATATTCATCGGCCCATAACATTTCCTTTTTAAATTCAGCTGTTACATATTCAGCAAGTTCTTCAAGTTCCATGGTGCGTAGATAATGCTCATTGATGGAAATTGCTTTGGGATCGGTAAAAAACTTAGGGTCATTCTTCCTGTAATTAAAGATAGAATGAGATTTATTGATGCGCTCCAAAGTGAACTTTTCAATGAGCTCATCGCGACTGAATATCTCCTGGTCATCACCTGGCGACCACCCCAGAAGGACGAGGAAATTATTCAATGCCCAGGGAATAAAGCCATGCTCTTTGTAAAATTGAACTGCCACGATTTCGCCATGACTGCGCTTTGATATTTTTGCCCTTTTAGTGTCCATGGTAAGCGGCATATGGGCAAAAACAGGTAGGGGAGCATCGAATGCTTCATAGAGCAGGACTTGTTTTAGCGTATTGGTCATGTGGTCCTGACCTCTGACAACATGACTAATTCGGTCGCGTATGTCATCAACCACATTGCAGAGCAGATAGAGCGGTTTGCCATTGGAGCGGACGATTACAAAATCATCGATTTCTTTATAGTTGCTCTCTATTCTGCCCAGCACCTTATCGTTATAGCTAAGATTACCTTGTTTCTGTGGAACCTTAAAACGGATAACAGCAGGAATACTGGCTGCTTCTTTCTCAGCTATCTGTTCAGCTGAGAGTTCTCTACAGGTACCGTCATAACCAAGGCTGGCTTTGGCTGCGAGGGCTGCTTCGCGTTTTGCATCAAGTTCCTCCTTGGTACAGAAACATTTGTATGCCTTTCCCTCCCCTAGAAGACGGTTTGCTGCCTGCTCATGATCATTGCTAAACTCGGTTTGAAAATATGGTCCTTCATCCCAGTCTATGCCGAGCCAAGTTAATCCTTCAATAATCCCTTGAATGGATTCTTCACTAGAACGCAGGGCATCAGTATCTTCAATTCTGAGAATTAGTTTTCCTCCGGTTTTCCTGGCATAAAGCCAATTGTACAGAGCAGTTCTTGCTCCACCTATGTGCAAATACCCGGTGGGGCTAGGGGGGAAACGCAATCTGGTTTCACTCATTAGTTCTCCTTCGTACGTGTAAATCTAAAGATTATGAATGTTGCATTGATAAATAAACGCCATAAAATTGACATCAAAAAGATGCTTTCAAAATAATCAGTTTTTTAAGCGATGCATCCTCTGACAATTGAAATGACTCAATACATAGATAGAGTGGAGTAATCAATCTATACATATCAACCTGTTATTTGCACGCAGTCAGTGGTGGCGCCGTAGAAAAACTTCTCTTATATCTCTTTCTCCTGTTTACTTCAACAGCAATTACATTTTTGGCCAGATTGAATCCTTGTTTGAGCAAGAAAAACAGTCGTCAAATCGATTCAGACTGGGCTATCATTTTTCTTGTCCTGGAGGATGAATAACGTTATATTCCATCTTCTTAAGAATTATGAGCACACCTTTTCGAAGAAATCGCTGAGAATTAGTCCGGATATTGCGCGAGTCTGACAGGTTTATAGCCTAGACATCGAGGGTGAAACCGTAGTTTTCTACTGCAAACTCCAGGTAACGAAGGCCATACGCCTTTCAGGCTCGCCCGAATGGTGAATAATGCCTTCAATAGTGGACAGTACACTTTGCACCGCCAGAGATTACCTTTCGATAGGCTTGTAATGAATCGAAATAAATAATCTTTTTCGGGTATCATTGAATGTTTTATGTAATATCCGGGCTAGAAGCGTTTGAAGTCTATTATTAACAGAATCTCAACTACAGTGTTTGAGGTAAATGGAGAATAGGTATTTAAGGAGCGGAGATGAGAGTACTAATTAGTGATAATTTGGCACAAGTTGGAGCAGAAATACTACAACAAGCTGGTCTTGAAGTTGATATCAATACTGGCCTGGAGCCAGAAGAGTTAAAGAAAATAATCGGCCAGTATGATGGTTTGGTAATTCGAAGTTCAACAAAAGTGACTGCTGATCTACTTGAATCCGCGACGAACCTGAAGGTTGTAGGTAGAGCAGGCATTGGTCTTGACAATGTCGATATTCCAGCAGCCAGTCAAAAAGGAATTGTAGTCATGAATGCTCCTGACGGTAATGCGACTACAACAGCAGAACATGCCATTTCAATGATGATGGCACTTTCCAGGAACATCCCCCAGGCAACAGCTTCAATGAAAGATGGTAAATGGGAAAAGAAAAAATTCATGGGACGAGAGGTATCCGGCAAAACCCTGGGTATCGTGGGAATTGGAAGAATTGGAGGAATAGCGGCGAGTAGAGCCCAGGGGCTGAAAATGAAAACAATAGCCTATGATCCCCATATGCCAAAAGAAATGGCCGAGAAGATAGGTGTTGAGCTAGTATCTTTAGAAGAGTTAGCAAATAGATCGGACTATATAACGGTTCACGTGCCAATGACTAATGAGACAAAGGGCTTGATTTCGACAGACTTTTTTAAAGAAATGAAAAATGATGGTATGTTCATCGATTGTGCTCGTGGTGGTGTTTGCGATGAAGAAGCATTGTATGAAGCATTGAAGAATGGTGAAATTGGCGGTGCCGCTCTGGATGTGTTTGCCACTGAACCAACCACCAAGGATAATTGTCCTCTTCTTGAGCTTGATAATTTCATCTGTACGCCTCATCTAGGTGCGTCTACCAGTGAGGCTCAAGAAAATGTTGCTGTGATTATTGCTGAGCAGATAGCAGACTATCTAAAGAAAGGTGCGGTTACTAATGCCGTCAATGTTCCTTCGGTAAGTGGTGATATTCTCACTCAGGTCGGGCCCTATATCGTTTTAGGTGAAATGCTTGGCAGTCTGCATATGCAGATTGCCAAAGGTGGAGTGGAGGAGGTCAACATAGAATTTAGCGGTGAACTTGCCGATCTTAACACTAGTCCTGTAACCATTGCTTTTCTCAAAGGATTATTTACCCCGATTCTCAAAGATGCGGTAAATTATGTCAACGCTCCAATTATTGCTAAAGATCGGGGAATAAGGGTTATTGAATCAAAATCAGAGCAGTCCGATGACTTCATCAATGTCCTCAGTGCTCGAGTGAAAACCAATGAAGGAGAAAATGTTCTTGTCGGTACGGTCTTTGGTAAGAGTGAACCACGTCTTGTGCGTTTGAATGCGTTCAGGCTCGAAGCTTTGCCCGTTGGCCATATGCTATTGGTCTATAATAAGGATGTACCTGGAGTTATTGGTGCCTTGGGAACCACGTTGGGGAAAAATGGTATCAATATTTCAAGAATGACGGTGGGCTGCGAGGAGGAAAGCCAGCAGAACATAATCTTGCTTTCCACCGATAAGCATATCTCTAAAGATGTACTTACCAAAGTCTGCAGCTTGGAAAACATCAACGATGCATTGGTCTTGGAGCTAGATGATTACTATTAGTATTCAATTGACAATAGGTCTTGATTACTTATTTTTCACTGTGTCATATTAATTTCCTGGCGCATTTCCACGATATACTATCAATCCCGTTTTGCTGTTATCTTATTTACAGGAAATGTATATCAGGTAATGTCTATTAATTGGTTATGCCAGGTGGAAAATAAATTACCGCTTTCCAGAGAGAGGATACTAAGGATGACTGAGAAGAATAATGACCAAGATGTTTGTGGCGAAGGCAAAGTTCCTGATAAAGAAGGCAGATGCGTAATGCCTGAGGTTACTTTTTCTGCCTTTGTCATGTCCCTCAATACTTCTGTGCTTTTTCATTTGGGAGTTATTGAAGATCCAGCAACCGGCAAAAAAACGGTTGATCTGGACCTAGCAAGACATGGAATTGATACACTCACCCTTATTCAACAGAAAACCACAGGCAACCTGTCAAATGACGAGGAGGAGATGCTCAAGAATATTCTCTACGATCTCAAGATAAGATTTGTCCAGACAGCGAAGAAATAAGAGTGATTCAGCTAAAATAGCAAAGTATTGTGTCTGGAACAGACACAATACATTTATAGGGTTTTGAGTAATTGTTTCTGCTAGCTCCTGCAAAGATTAATCTGATTCTACGGGTTATTGGCAAAAGAAGCGATGGCTACCATGAATTGGCAACGTGGATGCAGAAGATTGAACTGTATGATGAGTTAGCTGTTAAGATTGAGGATAATCCCGGAATATTGTTGGAATGCATTGATTCGGACCTACCGGAAGATGACAGCAATCTAGTTTGGCAAGCCGCCGAACTTTTTTTCAACAAAAGCTTGAATGCTCGTGGCAAGGGAGCTACGATCAAGCTGAGCAAAAAAATACCAGTCTCCGCGGGTCTTGGTGGTGGAAGCAGTGACGCCGGTACCCTACTTAAGGGTTTAAATACACATTTTGATAGTGAGTTCTCTAGCCAGGAATTAATCGAAATGGGCAAAAGCCTGGGAGCGGATGTGCCTTTTTTCGTAACAGACATGGAAAGTGTTTTTGCTACCGGAATTGGCGAGAAAATGGAGCCATTACCGGCCCTGCGCGGCTATACGATAGTTCTCGTAAATCCTGGCATTAATGTTTCAACCTCTGCAATTTTTGCAAAATATGCATTGACAATAGCAGATAAAAATTCTACATTGACGGGTTCTCGAAAGCTGTGTACCAAAAACCTGAGTCCCGCAGATTTTGAAAACGATCTGGAAGCTGTGACTATTGATCAATTTCCAGTCATTGCTGATATTAAAAAAGAACTCAGGAATCTAGGTGCTGAAAACGTACTCATGTCTGGCAGCGGACCAACGGTTTTTGGGGTATTCCGTAGCTCTACCGTGCAGCATAAGCACGATTTGATATATGTAATCAATAAGCTGCGTAAAGAATTCGGGGAAAAAGTTTATATAGCATAAAAAGAGGTTGGGGTGTAGCCAAGTGGCTAAGGCACCGGGTTTTGATCCCGGCATTCGTAG
>CAZWVC010000161.1:0-9266 GCA_964637245.1 uncultured Desulfocapsaceae bacterium | reverse complement strand
ACCACTTGATCTCATGAGAAGATCGGTAGGAAGCAATTTTTCAAGATGACGAAGAAAGGTATGGATTTCTTGAAATGTATGGAAGACCAGTACTTCGATATATTTGGATTTGTCATGTCTTTTGTTTGATGGGTAATCATTAACATCTTTTGGTGGAAACTCTTGATGGGAATTTTTCTTTAGGGATGCAGTAAATTAATGGTTTGTGCACTCAGTGCTCAAAATATATTTTTTCAAGACCTGTACCTCCCCAATTTTGCAATTTTGCCTTCTTTATACAACTTACGCTGGACCAACATATTTTTGTCTTTTACAAGGTGCCTTTTAATGGGTTTCTGCTATATTGCTTTAACTCAAATCAGTGGAAAAGAAAGTTTCACTCAGATCAATTGATGTCCAGTAAGCAGTGTAAACCGAAATATCTAGAAGTAAATCTGATTAAGATAACCAGCAAAGATCGTAATAAATGGATATTTTAATATCAATCTACCTGACTATTTATTGCCTTAAGTCTTGACAGTTACGGTCATTCTTGTTTTTTATTCTTATAAGCTGTTATCGTGTTTCTTGAAAGGCTCTAAATTCTATTGAAAATGCTCTTAGACCTAACAAGAATTATGAAAACCTAAAAGGATTTAGTGAAATCAAATGACAGGCGATAATGCAATCACCAATAGTTTCGATCTATTTATTTCATACCATAGCGAAGATAAAGCAGAGGTAAAAGTATTTGTCGATAACTTACAGGAAACAGGTTTGAGAATTTGGTTTGATGAATATCATCTTCCTCTGGGACAGCCATTTGCAGAATCTCTAGAAGATGCACTTAAATCCTCTGCTGCAATTGCTGTCCTTGTGGGACCTTCTGGTATTGGACCTTGGACACGTATGGAAATTAATGGTGCTCTTGCAAAACATGTGAACGATGGTGCCAGAATAATTCCTATTTTGCTCCCTGGTTCGGTTGAAAAGCCAAAGCTTCCAGCTTTTTTAGAGTGTTTTCCCTGGCTAAATTTAAGCTCAGGATTTGATATGAGCGCGATTGGGAAGCTTAAATCTTGCCTTCTAAACATGGAGTTTCAATCCATAGAAGATAAGGGGTTCAGGCTAGATCAAATATTATTTCATGCAAAAAAACATCTTGTAATAACAGCACATACTTTGAATAAATTTTCAGAAGATAGCAGTATCAAAAAATCTTTTAAGGAGCTGTTGAAAAAGGGCGTAACAATAACAGTTATACAGCTAAATCCTTTCTGCAAATATGCGAGTGCACATCAGCCATACCACGAAATGGAGAGTAGCTCGTCTGCCAGAGAGCAACATCAGAAAACTCTAGAATTCTTTCAAACCCTTTTTAAGGGTCTAACAGATACGCAAAAATCAAACCTGGAAGTGTTATTTACGAATTACATGCCTAGGTATCGTGCAATCATTGTTGACGAAACTGTCTACCTGTATCTCTACGCATATGGAGTTGATGTGGGCAACAGCCCTGACATGATTTTGAAGGAATCTGCTTTTGGAGATCAAGAATATCTAAGGCAGAAAATAATTCATTCTGCTGTGAAGATGATCCACTCACCCGAAATAATACCCTTTATACGGTGCAATCAAATTATTACTTACTGGGATAGATGTAAGCTCATGAAGTGGGATAATTGGAATCAAAATGAACGTCTCCACCACCGCTTAACTCACCAATTCTATGTTACTTATGCCGAACAATTTGATTATAGGTTTGGTTTCACTCTTGAGCGTGAAGTCAAAGAGCACCTAAAAATTATGTGTGGTAAAACGCTCGTGGTCGGTTGCGGTTCAGGGAAAGAGGTAGAATATATTTCACAACACATTGATGTTAAAACAGTTTATGGCCTTGACTTTAGTCATGTAGCCATTGAACTTGCTAAAAAAAGACTCCCAGAACTTGCTGATCAGTTTCTGTTGGGAGATTTCTATGATTTGGATCAAATAATACAAGGCAAGTTGAATAGCCTCATTGCAAATGCATCGTTTGTACACCTCTATAATAGAGAAGATATAGATGATTTACTTAAAATAATTCATAGCAAACTTGATGTTGGTGGGTATTTATTTTTGAGATGTCTATATAAAGAAAAAAATGGCAAACCGATTGATTCTGAAATTGATGATTCAAAAGTACATTTAACAGAGTGGAAGAGTAAACGTTGGTTTGTCTATTATTCAAGAGCTGATTTAGTCAAGCGTTGCAAAAATTGTGGATTTGAAATTGTTGACGATGTTATTACTAAATTTGCTCATGAACATCATTTCTCTAATAAACAATTGGAAATTATCTTTGGCAAAGGGTTTTTTCATACCCAGTATCAAGAAGTCTTTTGGCCAATGGTTTTAGCTAGGAAAATTCACGAGATAACTGAATCATAATCTGTTGATCCCAAATAGTGTAATGTCCACCAGAAAATTTAAAATTCTGAATATTTTAGGCCAAAAGCCGGATTTTACAGGGAGCGGGATTCTTGTTCGGGAACTTTGGAAATGTGGAGTTAAAAGCATTGATGAGCATCGCTTGATATGTGGTGGATATATTCATGATAACTGGACAGATGTGTTTGGATCAGCTCACCAAGTTGTCACTTTTACTGTCAAACAAAATAGAGGCAAATTGCCTTTTCTTATAGCTGGGATGTCTGATGTTATGCCTTACCCGTCAGTACCCTATGGAGAATTGTCGAGAGTAGAGGTTAGTAAAATTGTTGAAGTATACGAAAAATACGTTCTGAAGTTGGTAGATGAGTTTAAGCCTGACATTGTACATATTCATCACTTATGGATACTCACCAAATTAGTCCATAAATTATGCGATATTCCAGTTATTGTTACTGTACACGGCTCTGATTTAAAACTCGCTAAAACGGCAGCCCAACACATCGAAACAGTAAGGAATAATATTTCAAGAATCAATCATGTGATTTGTGTGAGTCGAGACATCGCAGAAGACACAAAACGTGAATATGACATTCATCCCAGGAAGATATCTGTCATTGGGAATGGTTATAATGAAACCCTATTCTCATTTAATGGGCCTAGTCATCAAGTTTCAGGTAAGGTAGTTCTCTGTGTGGGAAAGTTTGTTGAGTGGAAGGGGTTTCTATATGCCATTCGCGCGTGTGCTCAAATACCTTTCAATATAAAATTAGTGATACTTGGTTCAGGAAATAAAAAATCTCATGATGAACTTATTTCTGAAGCATCGAACTGTGGTATAGACTTGGTGCTCTCCGGGCATGTGTCGCAAACCGAAGTGGCTTTATGGATGCGACGTGCTGATACTTACATTTTGCCCTCTCTTCATGAACCATTCGGCATGTCTCTTTTAGAGGCATTGGCTTGTGGTTGCAGAGTTGTTGCCAGTGGTTCAGGTGGACCTAAAGATATAATTGCGCAAAAGCTGATTGATATGGGACTAGCGACTCTCATAAAACCCCTCAAACTTACCGATGCTAATGACAAGGACAGATATGTGAAAGATTTTGCAGATGCTATTCACTCACAAATATTGTTAAAAACAAGTGAAAGCGATCGGCTTATAATTTCCAAGTCTGTTGAACACATGACTTGGTCAGCAAAATATGATCAAATTCGGTCTATATATAAGCGGTTAAGGGACTATTCAGAACACACCAAATAATAAAAATGAGAAAACGGGGTCTGTGCGGGACGAAAAAGTGTCCGTTAAAATGGGGAAGGTTCACCTTAAGATACTGATAAGCAGAAACGATCAATCACCAATGCTATTGATTGCATCCAGCATACTCAAACCATTACATTGCGATATCTTCTGTCTTAAATATTTGAAAGAATAGTTATTTATTTAAACACAGGTGATTCGAGTTCTAGTTTTTTTAAGGAAATGAAAAAAACTATTGACCAGCGGTCGGTCATTTGGTAAATGTGTGGAAACTTAATTGACCGCCGGTCGGTCATTGATTGTAAGTATCAGTTATCAACCGAACAGGGAACGCTATGAAGTTACAACTTGGGGACAATTTACCTATAAAAAACCGGATTAAGGAAGCCGCCAGTGTGTTGTTTCGGTCACAAGGTTTTGAAAATACCACGGTTAATCAACTGATTGAAAAACTGCAGATCGAGGAACAAACTTTTTTTCATCATTTCCAATCATTGGATGAGCTTTTGGAGGTTGTATGGTCCGAATCGTAAAAAAACCGGAAGAAAGAAAAAGTGAAATTGTCGCTGCTGCCTGTGAGTTGTTTCTTTCTAAAGGGTATGACAGCACGACAATGCAGGATGTGATGCGAAAACTGGGGATTGCAAAAGGGACAATCTACCATTACTTCAGTTCAAAGGAAGATCTGCTTGAAGCTGTAATTGACAGTTTAGCCGAAAGTGAAATGCAGCGACTGAAGAAGGTAGCGGAAAGCATTAAAGGAAATGCTCTCCATCGTTTGGAGCAGTTGATCATGAGTGGGGCCAACCATGATGCTGACGATGATCATGAGCTCCTATTGGATGACCTGCACAAAGCTACTAACGCCGGTATGCATATCAGGCTTCTTGCCAAGGTGGTAACGTTGCAGGCACCACTCTATGCTGAACTGTTTCGTTTAGGGTGCGAAGAGGGGATCTTCACTACAGACCATCCGCTTGAATGTGCCGAGTTTTTGCTTTCTGGCATCCAGTTTCTGACTGATATGGGAATATACCCATGGACTCAGGACCAGCTTGAAAGAAGATGGGAAGCATTTCCAAAATTGATTGAATCCCAACTGAATGCACCAGATGGGTCCTTCTCGTTTTTGCAGAAACTAATTAGATAGTCTCAACTAGGGCTCACAATTCCATTCAACCGGCCTCTAACCAAGATGGTCTAAAGAGAATTGCAATACATATAGTACATAATTGAGAACAATATGATAAATAGATCAAATCTGCATTTAAATAAAACAAAAATGACCGACGGTCGGTCTATAAAAGGTGGTGGTTGTCTCTCAATTTAGAAAACGCAACAATTACAAAACGAAATCAAACCAAAACTTATTCTTAAAAGGTGTAACACATGAACAAAGGACTTATCAGCGTTGCAGCAGCAACGTTATTTATTTTGCCAAATTTTACCGAAGCCAAAGCAACAGACTCTTTCAGCGGAACCATAGGGGTTGGTGCAATAGTCATTGACAGTGGCAACAATCTCAATCCTGAGGGTTCAAAGAAAAGGATTGACAGCCTCGATTCAGCTGCTGATAGAGAAACCACTTTTTTACCGGGGATTCTTCCCGAATTGACATGGGATGTTGGAGAATCCGAAGGGATCAAACTCTACTTTAAAACTGATCCTCCAATAGATGAAGTGGGGGGATTTGCATTCAATCTAGGTGCCTCATATGAATTGGGCAAAGCTGGGATTTTAGATACTGCAGTATTTTTCACTCCTTTTGAGGAAGCTTGGAAAAATCCTTATATCACAGGAGTTGATAGGGAAGAAACTGATACTACTAAATATGGATTCAGATTAGGGTTGAATCGAATCCTGGGCACTGGTTTCCGAGCCCAGTTTGTTTATCTCGAGGATGAGGTTGACGATGATGTCATAGGGGACCTGATTCCTGAGCTGGCAAGAGATGGTTCAGTCTATTCAGTGGGTGTGAATTATTCCTTCTATGTGGGGGAAAACCTAGAACTACGACCACGGGTTAGTGTACGCAAGGGTGATTACGATGGTGAAGCCAATTCATTTATAAAATACAAAGTTGATTTTGAAGCTCGGTATATGACCGGTGATTGGATTGTTGTCCCCCGCGTTTACTTCAGCCATAGTAAATTTGAAGAAACAGATCCGGTTTTCGATAAAACACGGGATAATAATAGCTATGGTCTGAGCTTGATGACGACTTACAAGGCACCATTTAACTGGGAGAATTGGTCAGTAACCGGTCTTGCGTCTTTAAGCAAAGGTGATTCGAATATTGATTTTTATGATACGGAGTCGTTAACTTGCGGCGTTTTGCTGAACTATCACTTCTAATGATCACAGCCACATAAATATCAACAACTCTATTACCCTTAGAACCCAGCTTATGGAGTGCTTTAGGAATTAGGTTTCCCATCACATTTTTTTTGGAAGTGAAAGCATTTCAGGAATATTTTAATCCGGAGAGCACCCCGGCTAAGTTAAGATTTACAGGAAAAAGCTATCGTTTGAGTATATGAGAAGACTGATCACCTTTATTCTG
This sequence comes from uncultured Desulfocapsaceae bacterium, assembly GCA_964637245.1. Taxonomy (GTDB): domain Bacteria; phylum Desulfobacterota; class Desulfobulbia; order Desulfobulbales; family Desulfocapsaceae; genus Desulfopila_A. Next base: position 3,030 of record CAZWVC010000161.1, on the reverse strand, counting down.
GCAATGATAGATTCAATGATCGGTCTTTGTAATTACCTGCTCGGGAACTTCTTAGTCGCCTCTTGTATTATAGCGCGTTTAACTGTAAGCATGTCAATCATGGTTGCTCGTACATCATTATGACCGAGTAATTCCTGTATAGTTCTAATGTCAAAAATGTTTTTGAACTGACGGCTAGAGCTTTTATTCAATGCAAATCTGTGCTACGTCTATGCTAGGTATCTTATATTTAATATATCAGTTGGTCATGTCGGTTAACGAAATAAATGACATACATCTGAGCCACTTGCAAAACTGCATTTTAGCCCAAACTCTGCGTTATGATGAAAAATATAATCCTCGGAATATTAACTATATACCTGTGGTTATATTTCTCCTCATGCCTTGATTTTGAAAAAAAATCCTACTTTTGCAAAAGGCTCATCTAATTACAAACAAAGAGAGAAAACGAAATGGGTGGTTTTTTTGGTTGTGTCTCACAGCAAAATTGCAATAAAGAACTGTTTTACGGAACTGACTACTTGTCTCACCTGGGGACCAAACGAGGCGGAATTGCCACAGTAGAGAAAAACGAATTCCACAGGAAAATCCATAATCTTGAAAACGCATACTTTCGATCAAAATTTGAATCAGACATTGAAAAATTGAAAGGGAATTTGGGAGTTGGAGTCATCAGCGACACAGATTCCCAACCTATTCTTATCCACTCACATCTTGGAAAATTTGCAGTGGTTACCGTTGGGAAAATAGCCAACCTTGAAGAACTGACTCAGGAGGCATTTTTAAATAATACCCATTTTGCAGAATCCAGTCAGGGGGATATCAACCCATCAGAACTTGTTGCCATTCTAATCAGTCAGAAAGGATCATACGAAGAAGGCATTGCAAATGCACAGGCAAAAATTAAAGGTTCTTGTTCTATGTTGGTGCTGACGTCGACCTGTATATTTGCCGCAAGGGACAGGTTGGGAAGAACCCCAATCATTATCGGTAAAGGAAACAATGGCTTTGCTGCCAGTTCAGAATCATCTGTTTTTTCCAACCTTGGGTTTGAAACAGATTATTTTGTTGGTCCCAATGAAATTGTTAAGATGACACCAGATGGGTATGTACAGGTGCAGGAGCCTGGAGATAAAATGCAAATTTGCTCATTTTTATGGGTTTATTATGGATATCCAGTCTCTAGCTATGAAGGAATTAACACCGAACAAGTTCGCTACAATTGTGGGGCCGCCCTGGCCAAGAGAGAAACATCTTCTGCCGACCTTGTTGCCGGTATTCCGGATTCTGGCATCGGTCATGCCATCGGGTTTGCAAATGAAAGTAAAATCCCCTATAAACGACCATATGTTAAATATACACCGACCTGGCCCAGAAGTTTTATGCCCCAAAACCAGGAAATGCGTGATCTTGTCGCACGAATGAAATTAATTCCCATCAGGGAAATTATCGAAGGAAAACGCATTGTCTTTTGCGACGATTCTGTTGTCCGGGGCACTCAGCTCAGGGATAATACAGAGATATTGTATGAATATGGCGCAAAAGATGTTCACATGAGAATCGCTTGTCCATGCCTGATTCATCCGTGTGAATTCCTTAATTTTTCAACATCCAGGTCAACCCTTGATCTGGCAGGTAGAAAAGCAATTTATAAAATCGAAGGCACTGAAGATATCGACTTGACTGAATATGCCATTGATGGCTCAGATAAACATAAAGCCATGATTGCAAAAATCATTGATGAACTCAGCCTGACCAGTCTTAGGTATCAGACATTAGACGACCTGGTTGCTGCCATTGGCATGCCCAAAGAAAAGTTGTGTACCCATTGCTGGGATTGCTCCAGCTACTTTTAGAATACATCTAAACTTGGAGATTGACTCATTGGATAAAGGATTAATTAAATATAGGGATTACAGCTTAACCATGAGGTCTAAACCTTAAGGTACAGGTAGTATCCTCGATTGGTAGGACTAAATCAGATTATAATCAAAGCATGATATTAAAGACAGCCGAATCGAAAATTTGAAAATCAGACCGCCAATTAAATCTTTGACTGCTACTATGGAGTCGGTACATAATTTATCGCAACAGCAGAAGCTAGGAGTGGCAATGTCGACTATTTAAGCAGATCTGAATGTATACACTATTCCTGAGCACCTACTAAATTCCGTTGAAGGATCATTAGACGATTTTCAGTCCTACTAATCGAAATAGATGCATATCAGACGAAATAATTGGGGGGGTAAAACGAACTCGTTGTTTTTGTTAACTCGTTATCTTCCTTTAATGACATATTTTTGCGATAGGATGTAGGAGTAGTACCCAATCATCCCTGCTCCATATATTTAGTTAGCTTTTTCTCATTAAAGGCACAAAATCCGGGACGAGGTCCAATGCGGGGATGGTTGCGGCAAGTGTCTGGTCGCTTTTTATATATTGAACATCTGCGGGAGTGGCTATTGAGGTAAAGGCAGTCGCCGTTGGCCATACGTGCTAAGGTGAACAATCCATCCTTCTGGTAAAAATGTGAAATGATGCCTTCTTTTTTAAGGCGTTTTGCAATTTTTTTCGGATTTTCCTGGAGTTCGAATTCAACCATGAGGTCCATGCGGATAAGATCGGTTGTTTTTACTTCTACCGCCATTGAGCAACAACTAGCTGTACAGGTATTACAAAGTTTTCGCGAGTATTTGATCCAAGTGGAGGGATCATCGACGTGGGTACTATGCGGTAACATAAAAGTATACGAAAGATAGGCTAAGGTGGAAGATTATGTGTTGAATTGTCTGCAGAAAAAATGAAGTTTTTACCATATTCTAAGATTGATTGCCAATTAGAATTTGGCAAGGTCGTCTTCATTAAAACAATTTATAAACTGTCAACATAATTTTTACGTTCCTCTGGTAGCAAAAGGGTCATTTTTATTGGTCTCGGTCAGGAGAGACCAGCCAAGATCTAACTCAATAAGTTTGTCGTGTTGAGGGTGTCCTGACTCATCCCAGCCCATTACTTGATAATATTCTTCCA
>CAZWVC010000160.1:0-9269 GCA_964637245.1 uncultured Desulfocapsaceae bacterium | reverse complement strand
TTCACCCTCGATGCCTTAGCCATAAACCTTTCAGACTCGTGAAATATCCGGGCTATTCCTATTCTGAATACCTACACCAGCCTATATTTTTTCTCAACTACCTCCAGATAAACCCACTTCAACTCCTCTCTTCTTGAATCCTCTTTGTAATTGAGTACCAAACTCTAATAAAAGCTCCGATTCAATATTCCAGTAATGCCAATAAAGTGATACCACTTCCCTATGTCCCGGGGTTAGTTCGTAAATCTGATCCTGAAGTAATGCCTCGTAGCTTTGCTGATTCGGCATGGAACCGTAGGCAATACCATTTTGGATAAAATCCAGAAACAGTTCAGTTGAGGGAACATAATACGTGGTAAAATCTTGAGGAGGAGCTCCCAATTTTTTTGTTAATATCTTTATATTTATGCGATCTTTACGATTAAAGGTAATCATTGGTGCCTTTTTCACCGCTTCCGCTGATAGCCCACCAGCAAACCACTTCTTTTTAAATGTGGGAGAGCAGAAAAGAGAATACTCAACATCACCCAGGTAAACTGCACTACATCCCTGAATCGCTGATTTCCGAGTACTTATGCAACCAAGCACTTTACCATCCTTGAGGAAACGGTGTGTTTCATCCTGATCATCCACCAATAAATCCAAAACGACTTTGCTTTTTTGCAAAAAAGGCAGTGCAGCCTGAAAAAACCAGGTTGCCAGGGTATCTGCATTGATCCCAATGGGAAGAGAAGTGTATTTATAATCGTCTGTTTTCTGATAATTTCTTTGCAGATCATCCTCAAGTCTGCTTACCTGGCTATATAACCGAAGTATTTTTCTCCCAAACTCAGTTGGCTGCGGAGGTGTGGTGCGCAGCAGAAGTATCTGGCCAAACTGCTCTTCCAACAATTTCACCCGCTGAGATATGGCCGACTGAGTGATATTCAGTTTTCGAGAAGCCTTCTCAAAGCCCTCTTCCTGAATTACTGAAGCATAGGCTTCTATAAGCTTATAGTCATACATACACTTATTAGAAATATTTATATATTATTAAAAAGTTTAATTTTACTTCTTCAACTAAATACCCTATTGTTGCCTGCAAAGCAATAGAGGAGATGTAAATGATCCAATTCATGCAAGGGTTCGGCATAGGTGCAGGACTCATTATAGCTATCGGTGCTCAAAACAGCTTTGTCCTCTCTCAGGGTGTGAGGAAACAGTACATCTTTGTTATACCGCTTATCTGTTCGCTGTGTGATGCCGTGTTGATTTGTGCCGGAGCTGCAGGTGTTGGCACCTTTGTCGCTTCCAGACCCCATATTGCCTATTATGCTGGTATTGGCGGGGCACTATTTCTTTTCTGGTATGGCCTCAAATCGCTGCTTGCGGCCTTTAACGGGAACGCTCAGCACGAGAGCAAAAATGTAAACAATGGCATGAAGACAATAGTTTTGACAACGCTTGCCCTCTCTCTGCTAAACCCTCATGTTTACCTTGATACTATTGTACTCTTGGGTTCAATTAGCGGGCAATTTGAGGGTATGTCGCGTTTTATTTTTACCCTTGGAGCCTGCACTGCATCTTTTGTCTGGTTTTTCTCCTTAAGCTATGGGGGGACACTTCTTGAACCACTTTTTCGCAAACCTATATCATGGAGAATACTAGATTTTTCTATATTTATAGTGATGTGGACAATTGCTTTTTCAATCTGGCCAAAGAGCTAAACTCGGATACTTCACCAGCCGAAATGGTTCGCCAGTAGAGACCTTGCACTACTTTTCCATTGCATGGTCATCTACGCGATGTATATTCACCCTTCTGTATTTCAACATGGGATATTGCACCTGCACATTCAAAGCAACATCTTTCTCTGGCAATTAAAATTTTTACAGCATATTTTCGAATGACAAGAGTACAAGCCAATTTCGTCCTCCTCTTCGCTGCTATTATCTGGGGGACAACCTTCGTAGTCCAGCAGGTTGCCACCGGAAATCTGGGAGCGATCATGTTTACCTCATCGAGGTTTTTCATGGGAGGCCTCTTTGTTCTGCCACTGGCTCTTATTCAATATAAACGAAAACAGCGAAGTCAGACTAAGATTACTGGAAAGGACTGGCTTGGTATGATAATCACTGGTCTGGCACTCTTTTTAGGTGCCGTCCTTCAGCAGGTTGGCATCTTTCATACAACCGTTGCCAACGCGGGCTTTCTCACCGCACTCTATGTACCAATGGTACCGTTCTTTGCCTTCATCATACTGCGAACTCAGGTTCACTGGTCGATCTGGCCCGCCTCAATTGGTTGTCTTGTTGGTACCTATATCATGAGTGGCGCCCAGTCGCTCAATATTGGTTCCGGTGATCTCTGGGTCATATCCAGCGCGTTTTTCTGGGCAGCCCATGTTCTTCTGGTTGGTAAAATGGCAACTAAAACCCAGGCTCCGCTAGTAGTGGCCGTCGTCCAGTTTATGACCTGTTCTCTGGCCGGTTTGCTTGTGGGTATTTTTGTAGAAAGTCCATCCTTCGCTGACTTTGAAGGGGCTTATTTTGGGATTTTTTATGCAGGAATCCTCTCTGTCGGAACCGCCTTCACCCTACAAGTTGTGGCTCAAAGGTTCAGCCCGGCTCCTGATGCGGCAATTATCTTAAGCTCTGAGACCGTTTTTGCCGCACTCGCAGGGTTTCTTTTTCTTGGCGAGAGGCTCAGTACAGCGCAACTTTCTGGTGCTGCACTTATCCTGGCTGGAATACTGATGGTACAGCTCATCCCTCTTTATGTAGAGAAAAAGACTGGGAGCAGATTAAAAAACTCTACGTAATAAAAGGACAATCTGCTTGATACCTAAAGGAAAAGGACCAAAAATCGTAGGCTATACCCTACGGCTTTTGGTCCCTGTCTTTGCACTTTTCAACTCTTACATCAGAGAATCTGACTCAAAAAGAGCTTGGTACGATCATGTGTGGGATTCTGAAAGAAATGCTCGGGAGTTCCAACCTCGACAATTGCCCCTTCATCCATGAAGATAACGCGATCGGCAACCTCACGAGCAAACCCCATTTCATGGGTGACGACAACCATTGTCATGCCTTCCTTCGCCAGGGTTTTCATGGCTTCAAGAACTTCACCAATCATCTCTGGATCAAGAGCGGAAGTAGGTTCATCAAAAAGCATGATCTTAGGGTTCATGGCCAGAGCCCTTGCAATGGCAACCCGCTGTTGCTGTCCCCCAGAGAGCTGATCGGGAAAATTATTTTTCTTTTCAGCAATACCCACCTTCTCCAGCAGGGCAATGGCGGTCTGCTGCGACTCCTCCTTGGAGCGCTTGCGCACAACCAGCTGCGCCAGGGTAACATTCTCAAGCACAGTTTTATGCGGAAACAGGTTAAACGATTGAAAAACCATACCAACCTCAGCTCTCACCCTATTGATATTGGTCCTCGAGTCAAGAATATCAACACCATCTATGAATATGTGGCCCTCATTCGCTGTTTCCAAGTGGTTCAAACAACGTAGCAGGGTTGATTTACCTGAGCCTGAAGGTCCAATAACAACAACAACCTCACCTGATTCCACCTTCATGGAAACATCATCAAGTGCCTTTATTTTATGGGGCACATAAAAGATCTTCGATACATTTTGAACTTCAATCATGATACCCCCATCCTTCTCTCCATGTATTGCACAGCCATCGATAAAGTAAAGGTCAGTATTAAATAGAGAATTGCACAAACAAACCAGAACTCATATACTTGCAGGCTAACAGTAATCCCTTCACGAGTTGCTTTGGTAAGCTCCCTGATTGCAATCATTCCAAGAAGTGAAGAGTCTTTTATCAAACTGATGAATTGTCCTGCCAAAGGAGGTAAAATTCTTCTTAATGCCTGCGGTAGTATGATATAACGAAGAGCCTGGGGCCCCGTCATCCCCAAAGATCTTGCAGCTTCAATCTGTCCGCGATGGATTGATTGGATACCTGCTCTCACTATCTCTGTCACATAAGCGCCAGTAAAGGCAGCAAGAGCTGCAACACCATACCAGAGTGCAGGGATTTCCAACATGCCATATTTTTTCAACAATTCATTAATTAGAGTTGCCAAAACAAAATACCAAATGAAGATCTGGACTAAAAGAGGTGATCCACGGACCAGTTCAACATAAGTTATAGCGGACCATTTCAGAGCTGGATTGGATGATACTCTGCATATTCCACCAATCAACCCTAGAATTATCCCGAAAATAATAGAATAAAAGCTGATTTTCAGCGTAAGCCAGGTCCCCTGCAAGAGAATTCCTGTTACCCATTCCTTATACACCCCAAGTTGATCACCAGGATAAATTGTATCGTTTTCGTCGACCCAAACGTCGCCTCCTGGAACCTCATATGAAAGGCTTTGACCATCCTCTGTTTTGATCGTAACTATTGCTGATTCACCACTTTGGACTATTGATTCAACTTTCCCCCCATCCTCAGCCTTTACAGGAATCTCATCTTCAGATCCTATCACATAACTTGGTATTTGCTTCCAGCGCCAGACATAATCGATTTTGATCGTAGCATAGTAAAGCGCACCAAGAAGTACACCCACAGAGATAAAAAAAACTCCCACCCAGGTATAATAATTGGCTCTGCTTCTATTTCTATCTAAGCTTGTTTTTTCCATGGACTCGCCAATATCTTTTAACCAGCATAAAGTATACAGTTAACTGAAAACCTGAAACTACCCTCTTTAAAGCGAAGACGGCGCGATCCTGTGGAAGAATCGCGCCGGCTAATTACACTATTACATTCGTTTCAGATCAGTCTTGGTTACTATTCGATCTCTTTAATCCAATCAGTACTCGTGATCCATTTGTTATAGATATCATCATAGCGTCCATCATTCTTCATCTGGACTAAGAAGTTATTTAACCAATTTAAGAAATCTGGGTCGCCTTTACGCACTGCCCATGCAAGTGGCTCATAGGTGAATGGCTTATCCAAAAATACCATTTTGCCTTTGCCCTGCTGGGCCATAAAGGTTGCACAGAAAGGAAGGTCATAAATAGTAGCATCAGCCTTGCCGTTGAGTACTTCAAGAGCTGCTTCTGATTCTACTTCAAAACTCTTATAGGTTGCTTTAGGGAGAAGACGTTTGATAGCTTTCTCACCAGTAGTTCCAAGTTTTGAAGTGATTGTGTATTTAGGATCGTTAAGATCTTTGTAGGACAGGACTTTACCTTCATGCTTTTTGTTCAGCAGAATGGTCTGACCAACGATGATGTAAGGGTCAGCAAAGTTGATCGCCAGATTTCTTTCCTGAGTGACAGTCATTCCACTCATGATGATATCAAACTTCTTGGTGACCAGTGCAGGAATAATTCCATCCCATGCGGTATTAACAGGGACAAACTTTACTTTCATCGCTTTAGCCATTGCTTTGGCCATATCGATATCGAAACCTATAAATTTCCCTTTCTTATCGGCCATCTCAAAAGGCATGTATCCAGCTTCGAAACCTACCCGGAGTTCTCCCCTCTCTATGATTTCATTCAAGGTAGATTTTTTCCATAATTCAATGTCTGAGCCAAATGCAGGTGCAGTAATGCCAGCACAAACAAACAGCATAAGTGATAATCCGACCAGAATTCCTCTTTTCATAAACTCCTCCCGTAATGTTCTTTGATTTCTCCTGCCGGAGAATGCAACTGTGCAATCTCCATTCTTTTAATAATTTTACGCAAATACACCTCTATCACAATAGAAGGATAATCCAACTATGTAATTGCAACAAGAACGTAGAATTCCTCATGAAAGATAATCTTATGGGTGTACCGGTTGAAAAGGGTATATCATCCAGAACATCCCCTAGTCTGGATTCCAGGAAAGTCTATTTTTTTCTGCCAATTACCCAGATATCCCAGGACCAAACATTCTCTCCAATGCCCGTAAAACTAATCAAACATAGGGTATTGCAAGGTAAGGGTCAAGGAAAAGGTGATATATATTTTGAGGTAATAATAATTTTGGCGATGAAGTTACCTCGTTCATGCCTAGCTTATCAAACTTTTAGCACACTTTTTCAGAGGGTTAGACTAAAAATCAAGAGTATGTATATTTCTATACCACTTATTGTATTGCCTTCTCATTACGGCCTGCCCGCAAATGAATTACTTTTTACTGTAAGAGAAAAGGGATGTTTTTACTCTAACCGTTCAATACCCAACAGCTTTAATCAATCTTTAGAGAGACAACCTAAAAAATACACTTGAATGATATCCCATCGACACCATTTATTAGTATTGTGGTAGAAGTGTCTGGTATTGCATTGCTCTCAAGGTAGCTGCAACATCCTTTTCAATATGCACTGTGACATGAACAGCAAGAGCACTTTTACTCAAAGAGCTTTATCTGGAGATATTTTTCCCACGGAGTTGATAATGTTCTTAGCTTTTATATAGTGCTGAATAATATGGGAAATGTGGATTTAGAAAACCTGAGGATTTTTTATGCATTACTGGTTAGCAGCAAATGTTGTGCTGGTTATCCACCTTCTTTTTGTAATTTATGTTGTATGTGGTGGAATACTAGCATTCAAGTGGAAATATTCAATTATCTTTCACCTGCCAGCTGTACTCTGGGGGGCTCTACTCGAATTTAACGGTTGGCTCTGTCCGTTGACACCTCTGGAACAATGGTTGAGGGTTGCAGGAGGGCAGCAGGGATATTCAGGTGGATTTGTTGAACACTATCTTCTTTTCATACTCTATCCCACTGGGCTTACCAGAGAAATACAGATTCTTCTAGGAGTCTTTGCAGTTCTAGTAAATATTCTGATTTATACTGCACTCGTCTACCGCTCTCTAAGAAAAAGAGGTTGATTCTTCCTTGCGCCTGAGCAGAGGAAAGGCTAACAGAGGAGCAAGGAAAGACATAAAAAGCGATCACTTATCACTTTAATCAAAAGGCATCGCTCCTCCAAAAGGCGATCTTTATCCTCTGCATCGCTGAAGAACTCAACAACGCAATTATTGCAGGCTGTCCCCGATATCATATTTACCAACACTTGGATTGGGCATTGAAATACCTCCAGAGTTGCTAAAAAACTACCGGAAATAGTATTGTCATTAGTATTGTTATGGTTACCATATTGACTAACAATAGAAAAATTTACTCAATAAATACATAATTATCAGACACTTAAGGCCATAAAGATCAGAATAGGTTTTGCTTCACAGCACTGCGACAACTACCTACAACGTGCAATATGCCCTGTGTAAAAGGACATACAATATGACTACCTGCATTTTGCAGATAAAGAGATGTGCATAGCACAACGTCGGATATTCGGACCTTCGGCAATGTATAAAGCCCCCTACTGGTGGCACACAGGTGTTGAAAGCACCACGGGTGAGTACAACAGGGGCTCAGGAATTAGATTGCGGTATAACAACGTTCGAGGTTTTAATTTATAGTTGTCAAAGAGCAAAACACCACAATCAAAGATGTGTTCACTTATCCATTGTTGCATATGCACAAGATCGTGTCCATCTTCACATTTGGCTTAAGTTGTTTTTACAAGGCCATCATAGTTAATCAGGTAGTATTTATAGTGGTGATTATTGAGGTCAGCGATTAGAAGTTTGATTCAGGCAGCATAGCTAATAATTTTATCGTCGTATAGGGGGCAGATGTGAGTGTCGCGAAGTGGCTAAGGATGAAAATGCGTGAAACGAGGCGACGGAGTGAGGCAAAGAGATACATGCAATCACTTCCAGTAAATTATACGTCGGACGACATATACTTGGTCTCATACCCTAAATCCGGTAACACCTGGCTTAGGTTTCTTTTGTCCAATGCTATTAAGCTACATTATCAAATAAACAGAGAAGTAAATTTTTTTACTATACAAGAAATAATCCCTGGAGCAGGAGCATCAAGAAACATACGGGCATGTGGGCCATTCGGGATGTATGATTTCCCGCGAATCTTGACAACTCACAACAGCTACAATCCGTTTTATTTGCGTGTTGTTTTTCTCGTAAGAGATCCTCGAGATGTAATAGTTTCTCACTATCACTATGCCATTTCCAGGAAGTCAATTTCGAGTAATTGGGATTTATCCAGGTTCGTTCGTGAAAAAAATTATGGACCTGAAGCATGGTTGAAACACACTAAAACTTGGTATTCGCCTCGTACGGTTAACCCAGCCCAAAGAATTGTTTTGTTCAAATACGAAGATTTTTTAAAAAACCCAATAGATGAACTAAAACGTATTACTGAACTATTTGGGATATCAGTAAGCGAAGTAAACCTTGAAAAAGCGGTGGAGCTCAGCTCCAAAAAATCAATGCGATTGTCGGAAAGTAAACATATGTCGACCGCTAGAGTTGCAAATCAAAAGAGCTCTTTTGTCCGGAAAGGAGAGGCAACAAAAGGCGCGGAACTCAGCAATTCGGATCGTGAGTATATCGAAGATGTCACTCGAGAAGTAGCCAGCCTGGTAGGATATGATTTCTAGGTAGTATTTATCGAGAATATACCAGCTGGATACGTATTATTAGCTTTATCTCGATATCACCCAGAAAATACCACCAGATAATAATTTACTATAGCCATAAATAGGGACTACTGAATCAAACCAAATACAGTTCTTAACATCCACCTTTGTTTTGTTATCTAAATATGCTGTTGTTGATTCTTATTTTTCAAATGAAGGCGACCAGTCCTCGTACATCTACCGACAACTCTCTGGGGAGCATTTTTCGAATTTAATATCAAAATCTGCCTGTTAACTCCACCCAAACAGTAGTTGAGGGTTACCGGAAGTTAGCAGGGATATTCAAACGAATTTATTGAGCATTATCTTCTTTCTTAACTTTATCCCGCTATGTTACCTCAACAATGAAATTCTCCCAAGAGTCTTTGTCGTTGTAATAAGTATTCCAATTTATGGGGTCTCATCTAATGCCTTGTTTTTAGTAATAAGAATGATAAGTGATTTCTTTAAGCCCAGCCTATCCTTTCCACTTTTTGACCTCAACCCTCTAAAAACTTTAAGTAGCCCATTTCCTTGTAGCTGTTTTAGCCAGTGATTTTTTGGCCAAACTGTCCGTAATTTATAGGTTTAAATCATTATCTGATTACCCCTATTCTTCAGCAAACATAATCTAGTGAGATAGGTTTTGGTCTTTTCTCGGGTGTCTGTAGCCTGGATGGGCTACAGTCAAGCCCCCAGGGAAGGGTTTATTTCGACCCGAGGAAAAGGCCAATACCTATCTCAGACACATTGCTGAGCTTTAGTGGTAAT
>CAZWVC010000159.1:0-9315 GCA_964637245.1 uncultured Desulfocapsaceae bacterium | reverse complement strand
GGAGCAGATGATCTAACTGGCCGGGGGACAGGGGTTGATAATGCCGGCCTCGACAGGAAGATTTTAGTTATACAGAAAAGTTTGTCTCTGCATACTCCCAATCCAACTGATCCGCTTGACTTGCTTTCTAAAGTCGGCGGTTATGAAATTGCAGGAATGTGTGGTGCAATTCTTAAAGCTGCAGAGCTAAACATCGCAATTGTATTAGATGGCTTAATTTCGACTGCAGCCGGTTTACTCGCCTATCTGTTCGTGCCAGAGATTAAACATTTTTTCATCGCTGGACATCAATCAGTCGAAATTGCACAAAAAAATGCTCTTGATTTCATGGGATTGGACAGTCTTGTTGATTTGAATTTGCGTTTAGGGGAAGGTACAGGAGCGGCAATTGCGATCAATCTTGCCGAATTATCATGCGGAATTATGGACGAGATGGCTTCTTTTGATGAGGCAGGAATTGAGAGCAAGCTCACCTAACCTGGATATCTCATCACCTGAACTGAAGAGAAATCCGGACTAAGAATAGCTATGTTTTCTTTCTCAATAAACTTGAGTAGCATCATCAGGGATATAGTTTTTACACTACAATTAAAACTATTGATATACCTGAAAAGAAGGAAAACCAGAGCACTAAATCATGGTGGCTTCAACGTACTAGTTGGAGTTTTACTACCAGACATCATGGTGGGAAATCCTTTGGATGGGGTGGGCGATGGGACTTGAACCCACGACCTCCTGGGCCACAACCAGGTGCTCTAACCAACTGAGCCACGCCCACCATCCAAAGAAAGATGAAAAAACGGTCTTCTTATACCCCTTCAATCTGAGATTTGCAAGGACAAATTATGTTATAGTTCCTCTTTGCAGTGCTTGCATTTTTTAGCCTGTTGTTTTACCAAGTCGCCACAATAAGGACATTCTTTCTGAAAATTGTTTCGTAAAAGTAGACCTATTGCCTGATTACAGGCCATCTCTAAAGATGTGTCACGAAATTTGTGATTTCTGATAGGGTCGATACAGCTAAGATCATTTATTTCTGTGAGAAGAGAAATAGCCTTTTTCCTGCCATTGATATCTGCTGCTTCATCAAGAATTAGATGTATTGCTGGAGCAATATCCTTGTCAGCTGCACTGCTTTCCAATTTTTCCAACGCTTCTATTTCTTCTTTGTATCTCTTATTCTGCTCTTTAAGAGCTTTTGGGTCAATAACGCTAGCCTTGAAAGCATCGCTATTTCCAACCATCATGTAGTTGCCTTCCTTGCTGTTAGGCAATTCCATATATCTATATGAAGCATGATGACCATATTTCAGCTCTATATTCTCCCAGCCATTAAGAAAAAGAGAACAATGATCATTCAGACAAATGTACATAACTTCAGCCCCCCAACCGAGACCATCGCCTATATGGACTGGTGGTGCCTCACAGCAGGACATCTGCTGTTCACAGTGAGGGCAGACATGAGTTTCATCAAGATAGCTTAAATCACGACTTAACATAAATACTCCTTTTAAATATCAATAATCTGCATGTTCTGCAGTTCGACTTCTTAATAGTTATAATTTATTCCAGACTCATTCAATACTTCATCAACTGCTTTAGCCTGTTGCATGCGTGCTTCAAGGAAAGCTTGAGTCATGTAACCCTTATTTTCGTCCATCAACTGGCAGAGTTGTTCAATCTCTTCAGCCTCAGCAAGCTCGATTATTTTGTGAAGGGTCTCGGCGAATGTTCTGACAATTTTCCTGCCGTCACCCTTGGTTGACATGATTTCCGCATATGTCCTTGGGTTTTGATTATGAACTCTAGCCATTGCCAGAACACCATAAATCGAAGTGAGGGTAGAATGAGTGCCAATATCATTACAGTTAATGTTATGCTTTGCCAGGGTGGTTGCAAGGGCAACGGAAATAATTGTCGGAAGTTTTTGACCGACACCCATGAGAAGGTCATGCTGATTGGCGCTATCTTGGTATATTTCCGCACCATGCTTATATAGAAAAGCCTCAAACTCACTACAGAACCCACCACTTCTTCTGGTCCTAACGACAGCTGCGTTTTTGTCCTTCATGCTCACAGCTTGCGGTCCCCAAAGATTGTGCACCAACATTACCTCAACACTCTCGTTGGTGTACTTAAACGCCGTTTTAAGTGTATTTTCCGATTCACCAGCAAGGAGAATGAGTGCTTGACCCTCCTTGAGAAGAGGGCCATACTGTTCAACAGTAATTGCCGTCGCTGAAATTGGAACACAAACAACCACAACATCGACACGCTCAACCATCTCTGTTGGACTCATTGGAGTGGTCCTGCCTGTAATGTAGGTTGTATAACCTTCATTTTCGAGACGCTGGGCAAACCATTTACTCATCTCCCCGGATCCTATAAACCCAAAAGATTTTATTCTTTTTATCCGCATATCGACACGCGGAAATGAACCCAGGACTTTAACCGCATGATGTTCCTGTATCACGCTCTTTTCAACCCTGCTAAGTGCATCAGCGATGACGCTATCCTGATAGTGTCCCTCTATCTCAAGATAAATCTGCAGCTTCTGGGTCTCAATATCATTTTCTGAGCGCAAATCAAGAATATTAATACCACGTCGGGTAAATTCACTCAGAATATCGACTAACATACCGACCCTGTCATTTAGCGGTCTGGTTATTATAGCAGTTGCATCATATCCTGTTGCAGCAGCAGGTTTTGCGCTGAGAATTGCGAAACGAGTTTTATTGTGTGATACAACTTCTCTATCTACTAGTGCGAAACCATATCTCTTGAGAAGATCCTCTGACTCAATAATGCCGTAATGTGATAAATTGTTTTTTTGGATTATAGTTAATTCTTTTTCAATGTCTTGCACGGTTATCAGGGTTGCCTTAGGAAAATTGGCTTTTAGATAATCCTGACATTGATTAAACACTGATCCTCTGCC
Source organism: uncultured Desulfocapsaceae bacterium (assembly GCA_964637245.1). Classification (GTDB taxonomy): domain Bacteria; phylum Desulfobacterota; class Desulfobulbia; order Desulfobulbales; family Desulfocapsaceae; genus Desulfopila_A. The sequence goes on along the minus strand of CAZWVC010000159.1, from coordinate 6,377 downwards.
TATGATTGTATCCAGTGTCGAAATATTATTATCCAAGGCTCCAATGGAAAGGTGAATAGGTAAGACAACATTGTCAACCCAATAATAATCGTTGAGCTCTACCAAAGAACGGAAATAATCCTTAATCTCTCCAGCTCTGGTATTGTACACAGGTATGAGGGCATAATCAGCTTTCCCTACCTGAAATGCAGTAATAAGTTCATACATGCTGTTAAAACATACAAGCTCTGCCTCTGGATTATACTGTTTTGCAGCGCTATAGCTGTCTGAGCCGACAGGCCCTAAAGTTGCTATCGATAACATGATTGGGATTTGGTCATTTCAAGGGTTTGCAGAAATAAATCCTAGTGTATAGTGTGCAGGCAATGTTGTATATCTATGCCAGGCAATTAACGTGCAAAGATATACATTCTTAGCATAATAGGCAACCTAATTCAGAGATATGCATCCGACTAGCAAACCGTCCAGTCCCTCCGTTAATGAATACCTCAATGCACTGAAATATTCTCCTAAATATGGGTCTCAGGTGGTTTATCATAAAGTCATTCCTCAATCACCACCCCATTTCGCTGATGATACCTCGATTCTTTCTGCTGAGTTGAGGGAATGCTTGAAACATTTTGGTGTTGAAAGGTTGTATTCACACCAGGCTGATGCTCTTAGAAGTATTAGGGAAGGTCAGAATGTCATAGTTGCTACACCCACTTCATCTGGAAAGAGCATGGTGTACAATCTTCCAGTATTTGAAGGAATACTGAATAATCATAATGCACATTCACTCTACCTATTCCCTCTGAAGGCCCTGTCACAGGATCAACATCGAAATATTGAGAAAATAACTGCAACTCTCAATACCAAAAATACAGAAGGATTCACCGCAACTGCTGCTATTTATGACGGGGATACAACGCCATATATGCGCCGGAAAATCCGCGAAACTCCCCCCTCAATTATCATCACCAACCCGGAAATGCTTCACCTCTCCTTCCTACCATTTCATGAGAACTGGGCTCATTTTTTCCAATCACTTGAATATGTTGTCATTGATGAAGTGCATACCTATCGGGGAGTTTTTGGTTCACATTTTGCCTGGTTGATCAGAAGATTTAAGCGAGTTCTTGAACACTATAACAGTTTTCCACAATTCATTCTTAGTTCGGCAACAATTGGTAACCCAAAGTACTTTGCAGAAAAACTCATCGATGAACAGTTTAAAGTAATAACCCAAACTGGTGCACCACAGAGCAGCAAAAATTTCCTTTTTATGAATCCCTGGGATAGTCCGGCTTACACCGCCAGCCAGCTTTTAGAAGCAGCTTTAAAAAGGGGGTTACGTACTATTGTTTATACCCAGTCAAGAAAAATGACTGAGTTAATTTCTCTATGGACTCGCCCTAACCTCGGTAATCTTGCACAGCGCCTCAGTTCCTATCGGGCTGGTTTCTTACCGGAAGAAAGACGAGAAATTGAGGCAAAACTCACCAATGGCTCGCTTCTTGGGGTCATATCCACCTCTGCCTTGGAACTGGGGATTGATATTGGCGACTTGGATCTATGCATATTAGTGGGATATCCAGGCTCCATAATGGCATCATGGCAAAGAGGGGGGAGGGTAGGGCGAAGTGGTAGAGATTCTGCGGTAATTCTGATCGGTGGTGAAGATGCCCTGGACCAATACTACATGCATAATCCCGAAAGGTTTTTCTCAAAAAAAGTTGAATCAGCAGTGGTTAATCCGGCAAATAGCAATATTTTACAAAAACATCTCATCTGTGCAGCTGCTGAAATCCCTTTAAATACATCAGAAGAGACTCTGCAGAATGAATACGTTCGACATGGTCTTACCGAGTTGGTTAACACATCCTTACTTCTCCAGTCAGCCGACGGCAATGAATATTACTCCTCACGAAAACGCCCCCAAAGAAATATTAGTCTTCGTGGTTCAGGTAAGACTCTCACCATTATCAACGGTGATACAGGTGTAATTCTAGGTGAAGTTGATGCAGCTCGAGCACTAAAAGAGTGTCACGAAGGTGCTGTTTATCTCCATAGAGTAAATAGTTACCTTGTTACCAAGCTAGACCTTTTCTCTCAAGAGGTGGTGGTGGTTGAGAAAAAGCCGTCATTTTATACACGCCCCATGAGTAATAAGGACACTGAGATTCTTGACGTTCTCAAAAGGGACATAATATTTAGTTGCAATCTTTGTTTTGGCAACCTTAAGGTTACTGAAAAAATTACTGGTTATCAAAAGAGAAATAGCGGAACGAATAAACTCATTACCACCGTTCCGCTGGATCTCCCTGAGCAAATCCTTGAAACCGAAGGATTTTGGTTGGAAATCCCGCCGCTACTGGTCCAGTTCATTGAAGATAAAAAGTTACATTTTATGGGGGGTTTGCACGCCTTTGAACATGTACTTATCTCAGTTTTTCCACTCCTCGTCCTCTGCGACAGAAATGATGTCGGTGGTATCTCCTGTCCTCATCATGAACAGACCACCGGGGCTACAATTTTTATCTATGATGGACATCCTGGAGGCTCTGGTCTGGCTGCCGAGGCCTATCATAAAGCTAAAGATCTTATTGAAAGAGCTCTTGAAATAGTAAGCACGTGCGATTGTGAAAATGGTTGTCCATCTTGTGTTCATTCGCCAAAGTGTGGTTCGGGCAACAGACCGATCGATAAAAACAGCTGTAAAACTTTGATTAAAAAAGTCACTGCCACTACCAATTCATCCTTCAAATTTCCCCAAACACGGAGCAAGATCGTTACAGAAGCCGAATCGGTTGTCCCGGTTGTTCAAGATATTTTTACGAACCCAGATGATAACCCTGATACCAATAATCTCCCGGAACATTATGGTGTATTTGATCTGGAAACTAAATATTCAGCCGAAGATGTAGGTGGTTGGCATCGTGCGGAAAAGATGGGAATATCGGTGGGGGTGGTGTACGATTCTCAGCTGGATGGCTTTGTTACCTATTTTGAAAACGAAGCTGATAAGCTGGTGGATCATCTCCTCCGTCTTGATCTACTCGTAGGATTTAATAATAAACGTTTTGATAATAGGGTACTCTCCGCTTACACGGATGTAAATCTTGCTAAATTACCAACGATCGATTTACTCGAAGAGATTGCCAAACAATTGGGCTATAGGCTTAGCTTGAATGGTATAGCAGAACATACGCTGGGGATTGCAAAAAGTGGTGATGGACTACAGGCACTGCAATGGTATAAACAGCGTGAGTTTGCAAAGTTAGCAAAATATTGCAAGAAAGATGTTGAAATTACAAACAAATTATTTATTTTTGGTCTTGAAAACGGCTATTTTCTGTTCCAAAATAAAGCGAAAAAACAAGTTCGCTTACCGCTCAATCTCAAACAGGCCGTTTTGAAGCAGCAAGAAATGCGTCGATAGCGAAAGTGATCAACCTATCAACACCTTCTTCCTCTGCTTTCTAACCGAGCTGAACTTCGAACGTTAAGGCCAAAGCAGAGGCGCATAAATATATCCTTGCGTACCACTTAAGTGCTTAACTTTGACCCATTTATTTTTACGCTCAAGAACATCAAGCACTACACCTCTTTCCAGGTTTGCAACCACAGGATTGGAGGTTCCAGGACCTGAACGCATATTTGCCTTACTTTTAGCACTTACAATGACAGTATTTCTCTTTTCGACAAGTGCAGAAAAGATCCAGCCGGTGTCTTTTTCAAAATCCTGAACCTTGAGCCATTCCCCTTTGCGTTCCATAACCTTTAAAGGATAACCACTGAACAGTTCCATATACACTGGATTATTCTTTCCCGGTCCGGTTCGTACATTTACACCATCTTTAACCACAGATACATACTCAGCTGCAACTGTCTGTATGGCAGAAAAGGATATAATGGAGGCAGCCAGGACACAAGTTTTCAGAAGCGAATACATAGATAGTTTCATTGTTAAATAAGTAGGTTAGAATTTGATGATAGTAAGCTCTTCGGTATCAAGATGGTAAACATAACACTTCAAGTGTAATTGTCAAACAGCTTGCACGGCTTACTCCATTATTCATTTTCTCTTCTTTCTCATGGAGAACATACCAGTGTGCCGTTTGAATTATCAAGCCTTAAATTCACTCCAAAAGGAACAGCATAGTTAATACTACCATGTCCAATGGGGAAATTTCCCCATACCGTTACTTTATCGTCTGTTAGTTCACAAACTCTTTGCCAGATAAATTCATGATGTCGCATTACACCAACTCTGTCAAGATTGAGACCATAAGAAAAATCACCAAGAATAATTGCACTGGGTTCAGCTAATTTACCGCAGAGCTTCAATTGGGTGAACATTCTATCAATGCGATAGGCAGATTCACAATTATCCTCAAGAAAGACAATTTTTCCTTTCCAGGATGTTTCATGCGGGGTTCCCACCATGGAGAGGAGAGTGGATAGATTTCCGCCACAACTCACCCCGGTATGAACACCAATCCCCCTGAGAATCTCAATTTTTTCCCTAAACCCCCAGGAAGTTAATCCAGTATGCACAGTTCTGTGAAACTGTTTGAGACTATCTTCGGTCATATGGGGCAGGGAAGTGACTACTGGACCATGCAGAGATGCGCACAGTTTGCGAGTATTTACGTGATTGTGAATAATTGTAACATCAGAAAAACCGATAAAAAGTTTTGGGTTTTTGCCGACACTCTCTTCTTTAAGATTTTCTGCGATTCGAAGACAGCCATACCCACCTCTGGCTGCCATAATGGCATCTATGTCATTATCAACCCACAGCCTATTGAATTCCGCAGCTCTATTCTGATCTGAGTCAGCCAGATAATCAAAGCCTGGCCAGAGATTTCGAGGGAACTTCGTTTGAAAACCCAACTCATGAAGAATACGTATACCCTTCTCAAACTTCTCACGATACTTAACCCTCCCTGAAGGTGCAGCAATACCTATTACTGCGCCCTCTTTGAGGGCAGGCGGTACATATGGGCTACTAATCTTTTCCATAAATCTTTGTATGTATATAATGTAAACCCTTCAGGGTAAGCATTTGATCTACTGAATCAACTTTTTGTGCATAAGGAATTATAAGACTTGCCATACCACCAGTAGCAATCACATTCAGAGGCTCTCTATGAGTGCACATTTCTTTTTCGAGGATTTCAACCAATCCGTCAATCATGGCACCATAGCCATGAAGAATACCACTTTTCATGGCATCAATTGTGTTTCTGCCAATGACGCTTGCGGGTTTAGTGGAAATATCTATGTGGGGAAGTTTAGCTGCTCTACTTGATAAAGCCTCAAGAGAAATAGCAACTCCGGGTAAAATGGTACCACCAAGGTAAGCACAACTATCGGTAATACAATCAAAGGTTATGGCTGTGCCGAAATCAATGACAATGAGATGGGTTTTGTATTTTGCCCAACCAGCTACAGCATTGACTATTCTGTCAGCCCCAACCTCACTGGGAATTTCTGTTTCAATTGTGATAAGATCGGTAAGATTTTTGCCATTAACTACAAAGGTTTGGTGTTTTAGGTTGGCGGAAAAGTATCTTTCACAACAACTGAGCCAGGCTGCTTCAAGAGCAGGCACAACGCTTGAGATGATTATTCCAGAAATTTTTCTTCTGTCTACCTGTGCCATGGAAAACAGCATATTAAGCTGAATTCCTATTTCATCAGGGGTTTTTTCTCTATCTGATTTGAGTCGCCAATGACTCACCAGCTCATTACCATTATAAAGCCCAACAACAGTATGAGAATTTCCCACATCAATTACGAATAGCATGTTATGTTCACCCAGTAATATCTGAACTTTCCTTTTTTTATGATGCTGGTAAAATATTCCAATACTTAAAAAAATGAAAGCTTTTAGAATTTTCCCCAATTTGTCTCGCGAGGAATGATACCATGGAAAGAGTTGCTCTAATAACCACTACTTTTTCGTCGACTAAAGATGCCAAGGATGTAGCAACTAAGGTGCTCAACAAACGTTTAGCTGCGTGTATCCAGCTTTCTGCTAAAATTCAGTCTTTCTATTGGTGGGAGGATGCCATAGAGCAAAGCGATGAATATCTTCTCACCATGAAAACCAGAGAATCGATTTATCCGAATCTTGAAGAATATCTAAAAAATGTTCATCCCTATGAGATACCTGAGATCCTATGCGAATATGTGGATCATACAGAAAAGAATTATCTCAGCTGGCTTGTAGAAGAAACAACACTAAACACACACGATGAATAAATCAGGCTATCGAAAAAGAAAAATTGGAGAGTACCGTTGCCATTGCTGTAAAGAAAAAAAAGCATTCTGTTGGAGCTGCCCCTGTGGCTTTCAAATTTGCGATGAATGTTTCAAAGAAAACCGCT
>CAZWVC010000158.1:0-9334 GCA_964637245.1 uncultured Desulfocapsaceae bacterium | reverse complement strand
TGTGGTTTATACAGATCACTGTTATACATTCTGGTTGACAAGTAATTGGTTAGGTAAATTATTTTTGCAGGTGGGGCATGTTATGGTGAAAGCAGAAGACAGTTTGATCGTCTATGTAATTGTTATTCTAATATTGTCTATAAATTCATGTGCGCGTTTACCGGATTTTGCGAAACCCCATTTTAATCTGCAAGTCACAGAAGATAGGAATGATTTCGGAGCCTTCGGCTACCGTTTACTCTCGATAGCTGATTTTCAAGCCAATTCCCTTCCAGAGGATTATGTTCAGTATAGCAATAGGATAAATGCCAGATCCTGTCTTGGACTTCGTTCATCAAAACAAACGCATATGCAAATTTCGGCCAGCTCTTATTCAGGAATCAACTTTTATATTGGGAGTGTCGAAGAGGTAGCCTATGAAGCTGTATTCAGGCCATCGTGCTCGTGGTGGAGCCCAAAGCTATCCCAAAAGAGGGAACCTTACGTGCTGGAACATGAGCAGATTCACTTTGCGCTGCTTGAACTGGCTGCACGTGAACTCAGCCGTACTTCTGCGCAAGAGCTAGAAAGCTTTATCGCACTTGGTGATAGCGTTGAAGAAGTTAAAGAACAGCTTTTGGAAAAAGTGCACATGTTAGGCCAGGGGATTATACAGGTAAACCTTGTAGATCAGACCAGATTTGATGAAGAAACTTCGCTATATTATGACCCGGCCATGCAAAAGAAATGGTATGCCGATGTTACGAAACGCCTGGAGGAAGAAAATAGTAGCGATCGCCCCTGAAGTTGATGGACCCACAACCAAATACAAGCGATAACGAGGGACTATATCAATTTGCAATTCATCGGCTGAGTATCCTGCAGTTTGGTGGATTGTCTTGTTCTCGTTTCCCGCTCTGTTTCATCAGAATCATTCTACATTGTTTCATCTTTTACCTTCCAGGGATTATTGAGCTCTGAGCCCGGATATTTCATGATAATTTCAAGAATCATAAATAAAACCATTTTATTTCGATATATTACGAGTATTGCAAAGGCTATCTCTGGTGGTACAAAGTGTACTTTTCACTAATGACAGCATTAGTCACCCTTCAGGCTCGTGCAATATCCGGGTTAGCAAGATAAACACAAAGGAGTCCAGTAAACCATGCTGCTTCATAAAAAATCCCCGCAATGCTATAGTTATAGAAGTATCCATGCATTTTTAAAAGAAAAGAGACATTGGCAAAATGGTACTAAAAACTCTACAGAAAATAATCTTCCTGGCATTGCCAGCTTGTGGTATGGCTCTTTTTTTTGTGTCAACTTCACAATCGGGTGAGAATCCTCAGATTGCTGAAGATTTACCGTGGCCTACTATCATGATCGGTTTAGCAGGAGGCCTGGCCTTTTTTCTCTATGGCATGGAAAAAATGAGCGAAGGCATGAAAAATACAGCCGGTAATAAAATGCGCTCAATCCTTGCTTCGTTGACTAAAAACAGGGTGATTGCCCTCACCGTTGGCGCTTTCGTGACCATGGTTATCCAGTCAAGCAGTGCCACTACGGTCATGCTGGTGAGTTTTGTTCAGGCAGGTCTGCTAACCCTTGCCCAGTGCATGGGGGTAATTTTGGGTGCCGATATAGGTACTACTATTACTGCACAGATGATCGCCTTTAAATTGACCGATTATGCCCTACTCATGGTTGCAGCCGGTTTTTTGCTGAAGATACTTGGAAAAAACAAAAGAGCAAAGGATATCGGTGATATAATTATTGGTTTCGGAATCCTGTTTTTTGGCATGAAACTCATGAGTGATGTCATGAAACCGCTAAGAACCTATGGTCCTTTTATCGATTTGATGAAAGATATGGAAAGCCCTATTCTAGGGATTCTCATAGGAGCTGGTTTTACCGCAGTTGTCCAATCAAGTAGTGCCACAACGGGTATTTTGATCGTTCTCGCCCAGCAGGGATTGCTCACTCTTGAAGGGGGGATTCCCATACTTTTTGGTGCAAATATAGGTACCTGCGTCACCGCGGCACTTGCCTGTATAGGCTCTTCAAGAGAGGCCAAAAGAGTTGCCATCGCTCACATAGCATTTAAGATCGCCGGAGTATGCCTTTTTATTTTCTGGATTCCTCAATTTGCTATGATAGTTAGGGAAATTGCTGCTTATTTTGGTTCTGGAACGGCCCGGCAAATTGCCAATGCCCATACATTATTCAATCTGAGTCTAGGTTTGGGGTTTTTACCTTTCACCTCATTGTTTGCACAATTTATCTATTTCATTTATCCAGAAAAAGAGCAGCCAAAAAGTAGCATTATTAAAACTTTCCATATAGATGATGGTATGCTTGACACCCCATCACTTGCAATTGATCTTGCTCGATTGGAAATTTCCCGCATGGCCAAACTTCTTGGGAGAATGTTGAACGCCATTATCATCCCCTTCCTCTCTGATACACGATACATTGCAAAGCAGAAGACGGAAGATGAAGAGAAGCGCTTGCTCCTCAATGAAATACCCTCAAAAGATGAGATCCATCCGGATCTTACCTTGCTCGAAGGCATTGATCTGCGGGAGGAAAAACTAGATTATCTGGCGAGAAAGTTAAGTATTTATCTAACTAAAATTGCCCGCCGCGATATCACTCGCGAAGAGGCAAAAGAAATTTTTGGAATGATGTCGATTGTCAAGGATATGGAAAGCATGGGGGATATAATTCACCGGAATATGCTTCCTTTAATTGGGAGGAAAAACAAACTTGTTCACGATTTTTGTGAGGAGGGTAAAGAAGAGTTGTTGATCTATCAAAGCAAAGTGGTCAAACAGATCCAACTGCTGCGTCAGGCATTTGGTACCTTCGATCTCGACGCAGCGCAGAATATTATGAACAAGGAGAGAAAGTACCTTGACTTGGAATCCAAATACCGGGCGTCACACCTTAAGAGGATAATTGCCGAAAAACAGGAATCGGTACAGACGAGTCAAGTACATATGGAGTTAATGGATCTAATGAAGCAAATACTGCTCTATTCCTCTAACATTGCCAAAACCTATATCGAGAGCACCCCGCACAATGAAGAGTAAGCAGTACAGCCATATGGTTGTAACTGTTACCCTTGTCTCCTCGTGATCACATCAATTAATACTGATAACGGGAATACACATTGTGTTGTTGTATTGGTAAGTGTTATGCTATGTTGGCAAAAGAAGTAGAGGTATCATGCACAGTTATTATTGTGCTATTTGGAGTTTGTCTATTTTTACTATGGGAGCATGGAAATGAAAGTTGTTGCCCTTCTTGGGAGTCCTCGCCGTCAAGGCAATAGTAGCAGTTTAGCTGAACTGTTTACCTCCATTATGGCGGAAAACGGTTATGAGGTTACTACTCACTTTTTAAATGAATTGACTTACAGAGGCTGTCAGGCTTGTAATGGTTGTAAGGAGCGTACTGATTTTTGTGTTCTGCATGACGATCTATTGCCAGTATTGAAAGACGCCCAGGACGCAGATGTGGTGGTGTTGGCATCGCCTGTATATTGGGGAGATATTTCGGCACAACTCAAAGGATTTATTGACCGCACCTACTCCTACCTCACCCCTGAATTTATCAGCGGTCCAATTCGGCACAGGCTTTCACCTGGAAAGAAGTTGGTTTTCATCCTATCCCAAGGTGGTGATCAAGCGTTGTATGATGATGTTTTTACAAGATATACCAGCTTTTATGAGGAGTTGGAAATGTTTGAACAAACCTATCTCATCCGTGGTTGCGAGTTAAGTGATAGAGATGATCATGAATCTCGTTCTGACCTGCAAGTGGTTGTGAAAGAAACGGCCCAGTCACTTTGTTACGAATAGGATATTTCGAACTGCACCGGTTCGGCTCTACGTTTGAGTCGAGTAATAAATCACAGGGAGAATCAGGCAATGAGCAGCCTTTTTTTAATCAATATCAAGAAAGAGGGGCACTGTCCTCCTTGTATTGTTTACCGGACCGGCAATTTTACCAATCTTTATCTCAGGGGATTCGCCATTTGCAGGACCAATATTGCCATCTGCCGAAACAGCCATTCTGGTTCCTATTTTCATTGAGGCTAAAGCAGAGTTGGTTCTCTGAGCACTAGTGTTAGAATCTGCACCAGTGAGCAAAGTGAGACTGTTCATGTTTACTTCTGGGGCCAACCCATCGGTTATTATGACCAGATAGCTGTTTTGTGCAATATTTCCAGAAATTGGAGTAAAATTATTAGCATTTTCAGCATCTTTGGTGGTAATATTCTCAACTGAAATGGCTTCCTTTGCCACTCCTATTACTGCATCACGATTAGTCGCATTAAGTTTAGCAACTGCCAGCATCGGTTGACCATCTTCAGGGGATTCAGCAATACCTACCATCGCCACTAAATCACCTGGTTCAATGGTTGTATCTCCTGAATTAACTACCAGAGATTGCTGTGAGGCAGAGCGATCGACAATACCATTGGTACTGATACCACCGCTACCACCAAAATAGGCATCAAAATTACCTCCAGCACCTTGCACGTACATGCCACGATAACTTGAACTGAAAATTCGTGCACCATAACCCTGTTGGCTTGCTGGATCTGTTCCACGAGCGTAAAGTCCTTTGCCTCCCTCAAAATATCCACCTTCATTATAAATACTGTAGCTATCAGAGGTATCACCCCGTCCGTATACGCCTACTCCTCGATTACTCTCACCGTATACTGCTGGGGCAAGGATATTAGGGTTTGCACGGTTTGCGTTACTATATCCGTAGATGCCGATACCATTAGTACTATAAAAGTAGCCGGCATATCCGCGATTTGCATTATTGCCGCCATCAAAGCCATATACGGCGTATCCATCCTGTGTTTGCCCGTATATCGCACGACCATTGTTGGCAAGGCCATAGATGGCATTGCCTGTGGTGGCCTTGCCGGTTATCGCACCTCGGTTAAAGGCGAACGCGTTATTGTTCATCTCTACCTCAAGGAGGTAGTTGTTAGGAAGAGCATTTGCCGTACCCTTGATAATCGCACCAGGTCTCAGGGTATGTGCCATTGGTGTTGGTAAAAACTCTTGACGGGGTGAGAGCAGTTCACCTCCGATGGTTTGGGCTAGCCATAATTCCTCACCGTTAAATATATCGGTAGTGGTTTCAAGATTCGCCTCAAACACTCCATTTATCACCGGAATGCTGGTATTACCACTATCCCAAAGGAGAGTTCCCCCAGCTGCTGCATTGTAGATTTGAAATCGCATAGTGAAATTACCGTTGAGTTCTTTCCCATTCTCATCAGTAAGCCGACCCTGATAGGTGATTGCATCACCTATTATCGCAGCCGTCACCGGCATATTTTGAACTATACCAGCAAGAAGTAATGCACAGACAAAAGGGACTAAACGGGGAAATAACCTATCGACGCTCATAATATCCTCCAATGAGACGGTATGATGTTCATAATTCTATCAGTTCTCGGAGAAAACGTATCTATCTATCTACCTAATTGGCGTTGCAAAGTCAAGGATGGTTCATATGTGGGATTAATTATTAAACTCTTCTCTAATGCCTCTTTGGCCTGCAAAATTTTATTTTGCTGAAAGAGTACAGTGGCAAGACCCAGGTGGTAATCTGCAGAGTTCGGCGACCATTTGACAGCCTTTTCAAACATGTTTTGTGATTCTCTTTTTTTACCAAAATGTAAGTAACTCCACCCTGCAATACCAAATGCTTTCCCGTCGGTTTCATCAAGAAGTATTGCCTTGCTGGACATATTCAAAGCTTCTTGCCAGTCAACAGATCGCAAAGCGAAATCAGCAAATTGTCTATATGAAATGGCAATTGTCGGAGCTAATGCGATAGCCCTCCTGTATGCACTATACGCTGACTGGACTTTTTCAGGATGGCTTTTTGATTCGTGTGCATAGATTGTGGCAAGATGAATGTATAATGTTGGATCGGTTGGATAAAGAGAGATAGCCCTCTGCATAAACTGATAGGCTCCTGCAAAATCGTTTTGGCTAGCAGCTGTCAGTGCAACTGCCAGTTGATACTCAGCACGGTTAGGCTGGATTTCTACAGCAGTTGTATATTTTTGCAAAGCTGTTGCAGGATTACCTTCATTCAATGCATGTGTTCCTCTCCATACATGGGTGTCAGCGATCATTGGTTGAATATTGCACAGCCAGACTGCCCAGAGAAAAAGGATGAGACCCAGCCCATTGCCTGAATATCGCAACCAAGGCGGAAAAGAAACAGTGAAAACTTGAGAATTGTGATCAGAAGTGATGGTGAGAATAACGGCTAAAAGAAACCAGAAAACCACAGCTGTTGAGGCTACATCAAAGAGAAAAAGGTTGCCGCATAACTGGGTGCATACACCAGCTATACATGCCGCCAACCAGAAATACTCATGATTATCATTGGTTTGGAATTTGGCATGGGCCAATCTCCTCAGCATCATGAAATTGTATCCTCTTCGGAGGATAATAATAATGAGTAAAACGAAGATTGTTGTTGTTAGGACACCATAGTTAAGGGACCAGTCAAGTAACCAGCTATGGGCTCTGTCAACAGTAATACCTCGTCCTTGATAATAGACAAGTTCTGGTGGGTATACCGAAGGGAAAAAAAGACCAAGCGTATCAGCACCATAGCCAAGCCACAATCTGGACCAGAGAAGATCCAGGGAGGCGCGCCAGATAGTCAAGCGGGCTGCAATTGAACCGTTATTGATAATATTGGGAATCTGCTGAGAAAAAAGAACACCTCCCAGCATGAGAGTCAGCATCCCAAAATAGACAATATAACGTCCTTTTCCAGGTAAAAAGCAGAACCAGAAAAGAACAATCACTCCGCAAGCTGCTGCCAACCAGGCAGATCTTGCCTGGGTTAAGAAAAGTACTGCTATTTCCATGACAACTAAAAGACCATAGCCAAAACGTTGCCAGATGGTTCTTGCCAATAAGAATGCGATAAAGCTGAGAGGGAGTATAAGTGCGAGATATGCTCCGGTAAAATTTGATCGACCCAACGTTGTGGTTAAGGGAGTTCTGGCATCGGTAAATAGGGCAAGTGGTTGCCAACCCATGCTCTGAGCAAGGGCGAACAGACAGATGGGTATTGCTGTGAGACTTATCGAATAGAGGATAAACTGGCAGCGCTGGCGATTGAGACTGGTGGCAACAGTAAAAAAGAATACAATGTAACTTATCTGGGTCAGGCTTCCTGCGGCACGATCAAGAGACCCCATTAATGCAATATAATGATTTGCGCTAAATAGAGTTGATAGTGAAATCATTGCTATAAGTGCAATAATTAACTTGGGGATAGGCTGAGGAAGCGACCTACTCCATTCTCCTCGAAACCAGGAAGCTATCCACAAAAGCAAAGATGCCCAAATCAGAGTGCGCAGTAGCCATATCTTGGAAGCCTCAAATTGTTGTTCAACCCACAAGTTCACTAAAAGTGGTGTTGATATCAAGGATATAAGCCAAAGTGTTTCCTGCAATTTATATGCACCAGCTTTGTTCATTTTCTCCGTTAATTATTGCTTTGAGGTTGCCCAGCTAGCCAGAAAATTATACGAGCCTGAAGGGTTAATAATGGACAGTACGTTTTGTGCTGCCAGAGATTGGCTTTGCAATACTCGTAATATATCGAAATAAATAGGATCTTTTTTGTAATTGTTGAATTGTTCATGAAATATCCGGGCCAGGATCCTGCTTTTTAGTAAAGAATGACCACTCCTTTGAAAGAGAAAATAATAAGCAAAAAACTATAAAACTTCCTACAAGAAGAGTCAGACAGGCACCAACAATTAGATTATACGGCAGATATCGAAAACGAACTTCCCATTTTCCTTCATCTAGTTCAACAGCTCGCAGGGTGCCATAGGCTTGCTTGATTTGAAGAGGAGATACTTGAGTAGGGTCGCCGTCAGGCCACTTTGATGCATGCCAACCTTGCGCATATGAGTCCGACAATACAAGCCAAAGAGGTTCCTTTGTTGTTACAGAAATCAACACTTCGTTGTTACGGTATCGGATTATTTCTGCCGCCTGGGGTTTTCCAGGTTGAGGTAAATAATCAGTAATCTGTGTGAATGATGCAGTATTAATGTTTTTGTCAGGCAAAATGAGATGAAAACGAGGATCAAATTCACGCATGGCAGTAAAGGGGTCTTTGGCAATAACGGTGGAGGTCAGAGGCAGAGTAAAAGCTCTGGGCAATGCTCCGTTGTTACGATAAAGCAACAAGCCTTGTCCCTGATTGGTGAGCGAGTATCTTGGGTTATCGATTGTACTTTCGCTAAGGATGTACTTAACATTCAACAGATCCAAAAGTGGAGAATCTAGAGAAATTTTACTGCGTAAAGGAGCAATGCGGTTATACAGGAGTTCATCTTGTTGATCAATTATCTCCATGTAGTTTCGGTAGGTTGCTGAAAATATTGAGTCATACCCTCTTATATCCTGGAAGTTATGCAGCCAACCCATATTGGCCATAAAGATTTTCTTACTTTGGGGATCATATGTGGTGAACCGCCAGTGAGTATCATCATTCTTCATTTGAGTGATAATACTAGGCTTATGGTGAAGCAATGCGGGATCTACATTTGGATATAATCCTTTGGCAAAGAGCAGCAGATCTATCACTATGATTGTGAAAAGAAGCGGTTTCCACAGAGATAGCAGAGGCGATTTGTTTTCTGCTTTGTGTGAATTCAGGGCGAGGCCCAAAACTAAACCGGAAAAAATCAACATAAATGACAAATGAATAAACCAGGGTGCCTCGAAACTAATAAATTGTTCTGTACCTGTTATTGCGGAGTGATTTCCTCCTGATATACGAAGCAGAGCAGCCCATAACGGCTTCACAGCTTCGACAAACAATCTGGTGAAAAGCATGAAAGCCAAAATTACGCAACCGCTTGCTAAAATAAATGATGACAAATAAGAAGCAAGTCTTGATGCTTTTGAAAGCATGTCAATGCCATAGCCAGCCAGAATAGCTATCGATAAGGTTGAGACGAGCACCCAACGAAAGGGAGAATGAATTTGTTCCATTCCAGGTAAAATATAGATTGCATAATAGAAGAGGGACCCGAATACGAAACAAAGTGATAAAACTAACATACAACCGAAAATGGCGGGAGACGGTGGTCTTTTGGTCTTCGTTTTGTTAGGTGTTATCGGTTGCCTGTGCCATATTCCAATGAAAGCTAAGATAAGAGGCAGTATACCTACATAAAACGCACCTTCGACAAAATTTTTAGTTCCCCAGTAAATCGGCTGGTTAAATTCTTGAATTACCCCTGAAAAAAAATCTGTATAGCTATATT
>CAZWVC010000157.1:0-9370 GCA_964637245.1 uncultured Desulfocapsaceae bacterium | reverse complement strand
GTGCATATACAGCCGCAGGGCCGTTGGTTGCACCGCAGCGCCGAACAGAAGAACCCACCGGGTTGCAGCCTTTTACCCGAATGCCCCATTCATCCACTGGCAGTCCATTGGGATTACCGACGTCACCTGCACCAGCCATGGAAAGCCAAGCATCGGTAAAGCGCCAGCCTAAAGAGGGATCTTTTTTTCCGTAATCCATATGGCCGTATACTCGTTTACCATCAATTTCCTGGACGTGTACGGTAAAGAATTCAGCAATGTCCTCATAGGCAGACCAGTTCATCGGCACACCAAGTTCATAGCCGTAAATATCCTTGAACTTCTGTTTCAGGTCAGGCCGTTTAAACCAGTCATAACGGAACCAGTAAAGGTTGGCAAATTGCTGATCTGGGATTTGGTAGAGCTTGCCATCGGGGCCTGTGGTAAAAGATTTGCCGATAAAATCATCGACATCAAGCATGGGATTGGTAACTTCTTTACCATCACCTGCCATCCAGTCGGTTAGAGGCAAGACATGCTGGTATCGGAAATGGGTGCCGATTAAATCAGAGTCATTGATATAGGCATCGTAGATGTTTTTATTCGACAGCATTTGGGTCTGCAGCTTTTCGATAACATCATCTTCACCGATGAGATCATGATTTACCGTTATACCGGTAATTTCAGCAAATGCCTTGGTCAGAGTTTTTGATTCATATTCATGGGTAGTAATGGTTTCGGAGACAACATTGATTTCCATACCTTTGAAAGGCTCAGCCGCTTTGATGAACCATTCCATCTCCTTCAGTTGATCAGCTTTAGAAAGCGTAGATGGTTGAAATTCATTGTCGATCCAATTCTGGGCTTCTGCCATACCTGCCTGTGAACTGGCAGGTCCGGCAAGAAGAGCAAGCATTGCAACAGCCGTCACCAATCGTTTGACCATGTTCCTTCTCCTCTGTTGTTCGTTTGGAAAAACCTGCTGCTATCTCCCCGCTAGCAGACTGTGTCACCAAGAACCTTTCAATATCCCTACTCACTTTGTTTACCCGTAGGTAACTGAGGGGCAATGGCATCAATCAAAAACTGTTGGGTCAACGGACAATACCGGAGTTTACCACAAGCATTGACCCAAGTGGTGATTTAATCAAATTCGGGAGTATTCTTATTGTATATTTCCTTTTATTTTGTCATAAATTCAAGGTGATTTTAACTCCATTGCGAAAATAAATACTTTAAGTATCCTATGAAACCCATTATTCCAGGGGGAATCAGCGTACTATATATAGTCATATTTTTTGGCATAAGTATTTGTATACAAATACTTTATTTTGACAAAAGGCACAAGCTAGAATGAATTGTAGTTTGTAATATTCCTGAAAGAATAATGATAAAGAAGGCTCACTTTTTCGCCAAAAATGAATTATTCGAACATTTTTTCGAATAAAACGAAAATAATTTATTGACTTTTCGAAAAAAAAGTTAGTATGTAATTTATGATAATCCCGGCAGCACAAACCCTATAATCTAACTGCTCAAGGAGGTCATCTTTATGTTGAAAAAGATTGCATTAGTCACAGCTTTTGCGGCGTTTAGCGTGCAAAGCGCTTACGCTGGTGTTGATGAAGCAAAAAAATGGGTTGATGGAGAGTTCCAACCTTCGGCTTTGTCAAAAAGTGATCAAATGAAGGAAATGGAATGGTTCATTAATGCAGCCAAACCTTTCAAAGGTTTGGAAATCAACGTGTTATCAGAAACTATCCCTACTCATGAGTATGAATCAAAAACTCTGACCAAGGCATTTGAGGAAATCACTGGTATTAAAGTTAACCACCAGTTACTGGGCGAAGGTGAAGTTGTCCAGGCAGTGCAAACCCAGATGCAGACCAAGCGAAACCTGTATGATGCCTATATCAATGATTCGGATCTGATTGGTACACATTCACGTTTGCAGCTCGCAGTAAATCTTTCAGACTGGATGGCAGGTGAAGGAAAGGATGTCACCAATCCTATGCTCGATGCTGAAGATTTTATAGGCAAGTCCTTTACTACAGGACCTGACGGAAAACTGTATCAGCTTCCAGATCAGCAGTTTGCCAATCTTTATTGGTTCCGTAAAGACTGGTTTGATCGTCCCGAACTGCAGAAGCAGTTCAAGGACAAGTATGGTTACGACTTAGGTGTACCGGTTAACTGGTCTGCCTATGAAGATATCGCCGAGTTCTTTTCCGTTCAGGTAAAAGAAATTGATGGTGTTCGAGTGTATGGTCATATGGACTATGGTAAACGTGCTCCGGATCTTGGTTGGCGTATGACCGATGCCTGGCTGTCCATGGCAGGTGCTGGTAGTAAAGGGCTGCCAAACGGTATTCCTGTTGACGAATGGGGCATCCGTATGGAAGAAGGCAGCTGTAATCCTGTAGGCGCTTCAGTATCGCGCGGCGGTGCAGCAAATGGCCCTGCAGCGGTATATGCTATTCGCAAGTGGGATGAGTGGCTGCGTAAATATGCCCCTCCAGGAGCGGCAAGCTATGACTTCTACCAATCTCTGCCAGCGCTCTCACAAGGTAATGTAGCGCAGCAGATTTTCTGGTACACTGCATTTACCGCCTCTATGGTTGCGCCTAAATCCGATGGCAACAACACTGTTGATGACAGTGGCAAGCCTCTCTGGCGGATGGCTCCTTCCCCTCATGGCCCGTACTGGGAAAAAGGCCAGAAACTGGGATACCAGGATGCCGGATCGTGGACCTTGTTCAAATCTACTCCGGTTGATCGCCGCAAGGCTGCTTGGCTCTATGCCCAGTTCGTGGTTTCAAAGACCGTGGATGTCAAGAAAAGCCATGTTGGTCTGACCTTCATCCGGGAAAGTTCCGTAAATCATGATTCTTTTACTGAGCGCGCTCCTAAACTGGGTGGATTGGTTGAATTTTATCGTTCTCCTGATCGTGTTATGTGGTCACCAACCGGTGTAAACGTACCTGATTATCCTAAGCTTGCCCAGATTTGGTGGCAGCAGATTGGTGATGTTAACTCTGGTGCTTTTACCCCGCAGCAGGCTATGGATCGCCTCGCTGAGGAAATGGATCTGGTTATGGCACGTATGCAAAGAGCAGACGAGAAGGCCAAAACTTATGGTGGCTGTGGCCCCAGATTGAATAAGAAATCCGATCCTAAAATGTGGTTGGACAAGCCAGGTTCTCCCAAGGCAAAAGTTGATGAGAAGCCTAAAGGGGAAACTGTCAACTACGATGAACTGGTTAAACGCTGGATGAAATAATTAACCGGTAATTACCTAACCAGCTATTCCGGGGTCCGTCGTATGGCAGACCCCGGATTTCATCAGAAACAATGTGATATAACAGGGTTTCTAAATGCAAGTCAGAATAAGCAGACGGCAACGTTCAATCATGGAATTTATCCGTGAGCATGGTTCAGTGCAGGTTGATGATCTGTCAGAGCATTTACAAGTCACTCCGCAGACCATCCGACGTGATCTGAATCAGCTTTACGATTTAGAATTGGTCCAGCGCATACGTGGAGGAGCTGTTATCAAGAAAACCATTGAAAATCTCGGGTATGGCGCCAGAAAGATTCTCATGGCTGATGAGAAAACCGAAATAGCCAAACTGACCGCCGGTATTATCCCTGACAACTCATCAATGTTTATCAATCTCGGTACCACCACCGAGCAAGTGGCTGAATATCTGGTTAAGCGCAACTCTATTCTGGTGATAACAAATAATATCAATGTGGCTAGTATTTTATGGCCTTGCCGTAATATAGAGGTCATGATAGCCGGAGGCATGATCCGTCATTCAGATGGTGGTATAGTTGGTACCAGTACCGAGGAATTTATCGATAGGTTTAAGCCGGATTTCGCCATTATCGGCTGTTCAGCGATAGACACCACCGGCGAGTTTTTAGACTATGATCTACGTGAAGTGCGGGTTACCCAGGCAATTATTCGACAGGCTCGTTCTGTTATCCTGGTCGCGGACTCAATGAAACTAAAGCGTTCTGCCCCGGTCAAAGTCGGAACTTTGGCTGATATTGATATACTTGTTACCGATGACAGTATTTCAAGCGAATTTACTGAATTGTGTCGTGAGAATAGTGTTGATTTAAAAATTGCAAAACTTCCGTTATAGAATTAAACAAGGAAGATTACTCCATGGCTATTGAACTGAGAAATGTCACATTCCGGGTAGGTGCGGAAACACATATCTATGAATCCTCATTGGCTTTGAAGCCAGGGGGCTTTAACATTTTGTTGGGGACAACGTTAAGTGGAAAAACCACCTTGATGCGACTGATGGCAGGACTTGAGAAACCAACAAAAGGAGAGGTCTGGGCAAGTGGCAAGGATGTGACCGGTTTCCCTGTACAGCAGCGCAGTGTTGCCATGGTCTATCAGTCGTTTATCAATTATCCCAGTTTTTCCGTGTATGATAATATTGCCTCACCACTCAAAGTGGCTGGGTTAAGTAGGAAGGAAATTGACGACAAGGTGCAGCAATTTGCCGATCTCCTTCAACTTACGCCTATGTTGCAGAGGCTGCCAAAAGAACTCTCTGGCGGTCAGCAGCAGAGAACAGCACTGGCAAGAGCCCTGGTGAAAGGAGCAGATCTTGTCCTGTTGGACGAACCTCTGGCCAATCTTGACTATAAACTGCGCGAAGAATTGCGTGACGAGTTGCCTAAATTATTTGCGGACACTGGGGCAACCGTGGTGTACGCCACTAGTGAGCCCCTGGAAGCCCTGATGCTGGGTGGTCATACAGCAACACTCAAAGAGGGCAGAGTAGTTCATTTTGGCAAGACATCTTCGATTTATCGCAAACCGGCAACGCTTGAAAGTGCCGAAGTCTTCTCAGATCCACCGATTAATACAGCTTCCATAACAAAGCAGGGAGACAAAGTAATACTGGGTAAAGTTGCTTCCTGGAATGCTCCCGAAAAGCTTGCCGCCCTGCCCGACGGTGAATATAAGGTAGCATTGCGTCCTCACCATTTGCTACCGGAAGGAGAGGATGTGGAAGTCGGTGGGATTGTCCAAATTGCTGAAATCAGCGGGTCGGAATCAATAATTCGCCTAAAAGTGAATGGCAATATCTGGGTCAGTCAAACCCCAGGAATTCACTCCTTTGAATATGGTGAAAAAGCAAGTTTTTTCTTTAATTCAAGTCACTGTTTGTACTTTGAAAGCGATGACAGATTGATTGATATATAACTCAGACAGGTTGCAACATGGCAAGAATCAGATTTAGGAATGTAAAGCATGCATATCCGCCGCCAAAGGGGCAGGAACCCGTTTACGCCTTAAAAGAAATAAACCAGGTTTGGGAAGATGGAGGTGCCTACGCCCTTCTAGGCCCTTCAGGGTGCGGTAAAACCACACTGCTGAACATCATTTCCGGCCTGTTAACGCCTTCCGAGGGCGATATCCTGTTTGACGGCGAGGATGTGACCAATCTGCCCACATCAGAAAGGCAGATAGCTCAGGTTTTTCAGTTCCCTGTAGTGTATGACACCATGACGGTTTTTGACAACCTGGCTTTCCCTCTACGTAACCGTGGTATGGATGAGCCACAGGTGAAACAGCGCGTTGATCAGATTGCAGAAATGCTTGATCTGACAACTAATCTGAAGAAGCGGGCATCCGGTCTGACGGCGGACGGTAAGCAGAAAATTTCTCTTGGCCGCGGACTTGTGCGCTCAGATGTGAATGCGATCCTGTTTGATGAGCCCCTGACTGTAATTGATCCGCATCTTAAATGGCAGTTGCGTTCAAAGCTGAAGGAGTTGCACCAGCAGATTGGCATGACCATGATTTATGTCACCCATGACCAGGTTGAGGCATTGACTTTCGCTGACAAAGTTGTGGTCATGTACGACGGAACTGTGGTGCAGGTCGGTACACCGGTAGAGTTGTTTAACAAACCTCAACACACCTTTGTCGGGTATTTCATCGGCTCTCCGGGTATGAATGTCCTGCCCTGTACAATCGATAATGGACAGCCTGTCTTTAGCAACAACCTCCTGCAAGCGTCCTCACCGGTCAGCAGCGGTTTAAATGGCAAACTTGAAGTTGGCATCCGACCCGAATTTGTCGATTTTGCCGATGACGGTATCCCGGTTAACATTGAAAAGGTTGAAGATCTTGGTCGTTACCAGGTGCTTACATTGCAACATGAATCTGAAATGATCAAAATGGTAGTGAGCGAAGACCAGGTCATACCATCGGAGAACCCCAGGGTGCAATTTAATCCAGAGCATACCAGGGTGTATTGTGACGACTGGATCGTAGAGGAGGCAGCCAATGAATAAAACGCAAAACAATAAGGCCTGGTGGCTTGTTGTTCCTGTCTTGATACTGGTAGCGTTCAATGCCTTTATCCCACTGATGACCGTTGTCAATTATGCCTTTCAGGAAACTTTTGGTGACAACGTATTTTTCTGGGAAGGCACAACTTGGTTTGAGCAGGTGTTGCGCTCAGATCGTTTTCACGCTTCTCTAATCCGTCAGCTTATTTTTACAGGGTTGATCCTGGCCATCGAGGTACCCCTTGGTATCGGTGTGGCGCTGACCATGCCTCGAAAAGGCCCCTGGGTCTCGGTCTGTCTGGTGCTCATGGCCCTGCCTCTTCTGATTCCCTGGAATGTTGTCGGTGCCATGTGGAACATCTTCGCCCTTCCTGAGATCGGTCTGCTCGGCCATACCCTTAATTCGTGGGGAATTGATTACAACTTTACCAGACAGCCGATAGCTGCCTGGATGACCACGGTGCTTATGGACGTGTGGCACTGGACCTCGCTGATCGTACTGCTTTGCTACGCGGGACTGAGTTCGATACCTGATGACTACTATCAGGCGGCACACATCGACGGTGCCAGTCGTTGGGCGATTTTCCGATATATCCAGCTGCCCAAGATGAAGAGGGTGTTGACCATTGCTGTCCTGCTGCGATTCATGGACAGTTTTATGATTTATACCGAACCCTTCGTGTTGACCGGAGGCGGACCAGGTAACACCACAACTTTTCTGTCCATCGACCTGGTTAAGATCGCCCTCGGCCAGTTTGATTTGGGACCGGCGGCGGCGATGTCGCTAATCTATTTTCTCTTGGTTCTTCTAATCTGTTGGGCGTTTTACACTATCATGATGCGTAATGAGGAGCAGTAGTATGAGCAATCCCAAAAAGTGGCTGGTGCCAACACTCTATATAATGTTCCTAATGCTGCCGATATACGGTCTGGTCTCCATGTCGTTTAAGACCACTGGAGAAATCCTGGGTGGATTTTCATTTTTCCCTCAAAATTTTACCCTGGAGAATTACATAGTTATTTTCACTGATTCGACATGGTATAACGGCTACATTAATTCGATCATCTATGTTGTTTTCAATACTCTCCTCTCGGTGACGGTCGCATTACCCGCAGCTTATGCATTTTCTCGTTACAGATTCTTAGGTGACAAACACCTGTTTTTCTGGCTGCTGACAAATCGCATGGCACCTCCGGCGGTTTTTGCGCTGCCATTTTTCCAGTTGTATTCGGCAATTGGCTTGTTTGATACCCATATAGCTGTGGCAATAGCTCACTGTTTGTTCAATATCCCTCTTGCTGTATGGATTCTCGAAGGCTTTATGTCTGGTATACCGAAGGAGCTTGATGAAACTGCATTCCTGGATGGATATACATTCTGGAGATTTTTTATTCGTATTTTCATTCCGACCATTGCCGCAGGTATTGGTGTGACGATGTTTTTCTGCTTTATGTACTCCTGGGTGGAGTTGTTGCTCGCAAAAACATTGACTTCAGTTGAGGCTAAGCCGATAGCTGCAACAATGACTCGCACAGCGAGTAGTTCGGGCTATGAGTTGGGACTGCTGGCAGCAGCCGGTTCGCTCACCATCATCCCCGGGGCGGTTGTTATCTATTTTGTACGTAACTATATTGCCAAGGGATTTGCCCTCGGCCGGGTTTAGGGAGGAGAATCATGGGTTTATCCTGGATGGCCTGGACATGGCCGACAGCGGCATTCTTCATCGCGGTTGTATTGTCCATTGTAACCATGGGCGTATGGGAGAAATTCAGTCCAGGCGGCAATCCCCGACGCGGGGTGTTTGGTCTTGATACGACACGAGGTGATCGGCTGTTTATCTCATGGTTGGGAACCGGATTTATCAATTTGGGCTGGCTGGCATTTTTCGGAGCACCATTATGGGGAGGACTAATCCTTGCCATTATTTGGTTCGTTTTTGTTTTTCGCTATGTTTAAGTAATTCGAATATACCAAAAGCTCTTTTAGGCTAAATTCTCGTTACTCGAATAATTTATCCTTGGCTGATCAGGTATCTACCGAAGAAATATTTAATTAAAGTATCGGAAACTGCATTAACTTGGTATTTTAGTATTCCATATCCACTATGTTCTCCGTCGAATGTGAAAAAGTCTCTTTGTTTGGTGGTTTTATTGTCTTATGAGATATGCCGATAGGTTAATTCTTCAACTCGTCAATCTTCACTCATCAATATTCAAGGCTTTCTTAGCTTCCATGCTGCTCTCATAAATGTGAGGAGCCACGTCTCTTTTCTGCAGCGCTGCACCTAGCTTCATCCGTAAGAAGGTCGAAGTCGTATATCTGGTAACACCTGAGTAGTAATGATCCACCAGATATTTCACCATGCTTGTATAGCTATCTATCAACTGCGGTTGAATGCTGAAATTGTCATAATTCACAATGGCGAAAACTCTTCTATTGAGCGGTGCAAGAATACGCTCTGCAGCAGCCTGAATATCATCAACAGTCTTTTGCTCATTGACAGCCAAACCCTCGAAATTAACAAAAAACAGATTTTCCTTGGCATCATAGGAAAGTCGCTCATCAAGTTTCAAGGTAAGCAGATCATCTTTTAGACCCATGGGGCTTTCTCGGAAAATACGGACATCCATAAGTTTCGGTGAAGCACTGATTATGGGTGTAAAAGCCATGTTGGCAAGTATGTCTTGCTCAACATTAATGCCCGGCGCTATCTCAGTTAGGGTCATACCTTTTGATGTGAGTTCAAAAACGCAGCGTTCGGTGATATAAAGAACGCGTTGCCTTCTTTTTTGTGCGTAGGGACCACTAAAGGTAACATGTTCTACTGTATCAACAAATTTCTGCACCTTTCCTTCTGTATCGATGACGACCTGGCCATCATTTATGGTGAGATTCAACCCACTGGCAGTGAATGTACCCACAAAGATCACTGCTTTGGCATTTTGACTGATATTGATAAATCCTCCGGCGCCAGCGAGTTTTGGCCCGAATTTACTGACATTGAGATTACCTGATTTATCTGCCTGGGCAAGTCCTAAAAATGCTATGTCCAAGCCGCCACCG
>CAZWVC010000156.1:0-9393 GCA_964637245.1 uncultured Desulfocapsaceae bacterium | reverse complement strand
GCATATTATGACGACAATTGCACAACTCTTATAGAATATACAAATCTCGAATGGAATCCGGCAGAAGCTGAGGCAAATGATTCCCAATTGAGGCTCTGCGGTCAAGTCATTGGCTCTGCCGATATACTAGCCCAAATGGCTGATCGTTATTATCTCGAAAGTCTACCGCTTCTTTTCCATGAACATCAGGATGGTGGAATTGATAAACATAGCTCCGCAATAGATCTGATGAGAGGCACCTTAGAGTTCCATGAAAATGTAATCAAAAAACGCCTTGAGGGAGCTTTAGGAAACCTTGCCCCGGCGATGAAAACCCACTTTCGCAAACGCTGGCAAATTGATAGAAACCTCTATCTTGAAAATATTAATCTTAATCTTAAATATCTCAGAAAAATAACCAAAAATTGCTCAATGGACCTCAGCTGCTGGGGTAAATTCCTTCGTCGGAATCCACCCACTGCTGATCTATAGGCAGGATTTTTTGATATTTCTATTTTTGTCTTGGGTCCTTTCCGGTTTCAAACATTTCAAAAAGATCATAAAAGAGCCGGGCCACGGCGCTAAAATGAGTTGCCGCACCAGAACTTGCATACGCCTTTGTAATTTCCATGGCCTTGGCAAAGCTCTCCTGGCTCTCAGAATCCTGCGGTCTTTTTAAGGCGTTCACTAATTTTTCTCCAACATTATTTTCCATAACTCTATCCCTTTATCTCAAGTTGCTTTCTGTCCCGATTTAATAAGGTATTAAGTACTGTATTATATTTTTCTATCTACAATTATTAATCGTAACAGGCAAGTAGACAAATAGCTTGATCTCAAAAGATACAATGCACCTGCGGTAAAATGCTTTAGTGCAGGTGTATTGATCTTCTAAATGGACAAATAAAAGTTAGGAAAAATTAGATAAGAACAATTTTTTATCAGAGGTTAATTACATCCCAAACATTCAGTTCCTCTCTTGGTTCAAGATTCATTACGAAATCAGTCCACTCCCACGGAGTGTCAAGGATTTCAAATCCTACCACCTTTCGGAAACCCGTTTTTACTGACCAACGTGGTCTGACTATCATCTTAAAATTCTTACCATGACCAGAAACTACAACAGTCATACGTGTGGTATTTACATTGACTCGCTTTGGTAGGTCTACCATGCACATACCAAATCTTGAGACATCAGTGATTTTACCAGGGAAAAACCCAGCTCCATCAGATATATCACCTTTCAACCCTTGTACATCCATTCTTAGATAGACTCTGTTTCCCATAGCAACCTCTCAGATATGACTCCGTAACCTCTCACCGTGTTGATGAGTGTTTTTCCCATCAATTATCAATGCAATAATTGCGCCAATAGAGACATTGAAAAATGGTGCTTATTTTGGTCGCTAAATCAGTTAGGTGGGTAATTGAAAAAAATTAGTCAAGTAATGAGGCATGGGAAATACAAAGCGATATTCCGGAAACACGGAATTACCCAATTTGCGTTTGTGAAACGGGGCCATTAGTAGTTTTGCTACTCTGGAGTTTCTTCATTCATCAATAATTCAAGCGTTCTGATATAATTGCGTAATACCATTGTCGCGGTAGAATTAATCTCGGTACCAGTTGCTATAAAACCATGATTTTTCATGATAAAGAACGAATTATTCGAACGGCAAAGTAGTAACGCTGATTGTGCCAGTTCCATGGTTCCGTAGGGAAATTCTTGAACGGTGACCTCTATCCCAAGTTTATCTGCATGCATATTGAGCAAAGTTGAATGGCCGTGCATGACTACCTTTACTTTGGGAAAAGTAGTATAAATTAATGAATGTAGGTAACTTTCAGACGATGGTTCATGCTGACCTTTGACCAAAAAAGACCGGGTATCTTTGTCGTAGCTCACCAAGCAGTAGTCAGCCTCATTGAGGTGTGTGCTAGGGATCATACCGGTGCGGGTAATAACAAAAAAATCTTCCGTTAACCTATAGGAATGATTTCCATAAGCTCCTTCTGGATGGAGAGGTGCCAGTCCTAGATCAGCAAAAACTGAAATCCAATAATTTAGCTCTGAGAGACGTGTATCTGGAGTAAAGTGGTGAGCCAGCTTTTTGGTTTTAAATTTTATACCCTCGTATTTTTCCATGTAATACCATGTGCTTGCTTAGGTAGGTCAGTGAAAATATAGACAAGTTCAGTGGAGATAGATCATTTATACTGTAGTCTCAGGTAAATTTTTTGTACTGTCCTGGAATTTACCCCAATATACTTTAACATATGTCTGATAAATAGAACAGCTGATGTGCTATAACAGGTAGCAGATTGTGAAAATTAATCATCCTCGTAAAACCATCCACTTTTTTCTAAAGAAGCTGTTTTTTTATAAAAAGATTGCAAGGCTTTCTTTTACTGAGGTAGAATAAATTGCTTGTGCAAAATACCCTCACTCAAGATGAACATATGTATTTTAAACAATATATGTAAAGTAATCTATGACTTCTGATCACAATAAAACAAAAGAAGAACTCATAGCAGAGCTTCAGGCACTGCGTATTGATCTGGGGAATATCCAATCTCTTTTTCCTGTGATCATAACCTCTCTGAAGACAAAAAAAGTACTTTACATAAATGAAGCAGCTTCGATGTTTTTTGGAGTTTCACCGCATGATGCCATAGGACAAAGTGAGAAAAAGTATTGGGTAAACAAACAAGAAAGAGTCACTTTCATTATAAAAGTAGCTCAACATGGTCAGGTGACTGAATTTGAAACCTGCCTGACTACCACTTCTGGTGAAAAGCGCTACGTATTGCTTTCGGCAAACCTTATTTCCTACCATGATCAACCAGCTGCTTATTCGATATTAACAGACATTACCCAAAAGAAAGAAGGTGAAATAGCCCTCAAGAATTCGCAAAAGCGTCATCAGGATCTCTATAATCTCATCAAACTAATGAGTGATACAGTTCCTGATCTAATCTGGGCTAAGGATCTTGACGATCAGTACCTATTTGCCAATAAGGTAATTTGTGAAAAACTTCTAAAATGTGGGGAAAATGAGATTCCTCTGGGTAAAACAGATCTGTTTTTTGCCGAGAGGGAGAGAAAGAGAGGCCACAAACATACTTTTGGAGAAATATGTGTCAACTCCGATAAGATTGTAAAATTATCCCAAAAACCTGGACGATTTCTCGAAGATGGTTTTGTCCGTGGCGATTATCTGGTTCTCGATGTTCATAAAGCCCCGTTATTTGATGAAACAGGCAGATTAATTGGCACTGTTGGGGCGGGGCGAGATGTTACTCTGGATATCAAGACTCAGGAAGATCTCCGTAACAGTGAGGCCATGTATAGATTGTTGGCCGATAATGTGCGCGATGTTATCTGGACCACCGATGAAAAATTCAATGTTACCTACGCATCACCTTCAATACAGTATCTTGGAGGGTATAGCCCTGAGGAATTTATTCACCTTCCAAAGGAGTTGCAGCTCTCACCACAGTTTAGACAGAAATTTAAAATTGTGCGCCGGTTCTTGCTCAAAGAAGCAATGCGTAAAAGTCCCAATACACGACTTTGGGAGTTTGAGTGGATCCATAAAGATGGGTATACAATTTGGGTGGAAACCAGTACTTCGGCAATCTACAATGCTGATGGCAATTTTACCGGTTTTGTTTGTGTAACCAGGGAAACAACAAAAAAAGTTCAAGCCCAAAATGAGCTGAAAACAGCCAAGGAAGAGGCACTTGAAGCAAGTCGCGCCAAATCGGAATTTCTTGCCAATATGAGCCATGAAATTCGGACTCCGATGAATGGCGTGCTGGGCATGTTGCAGCTTTTACAAAGAACTCCACTTGATGGGGAGCAGGAGAGCTATGTGGTAACCGCGCTCAGTTCAGGTAACAGTCTACTTAAAATAATCAGTGATATACTCGATTTTTCCAAAATTGAGGCTGGCAAAATAGATTTAGAAGAGAGCAGATTTTCTCTCAATGCAATGATTGAGTCGATCGTTGCCAGTTTTGAAAGTCTCATTGACCTCGAAATGGTGAAGTTGCAGGTACGAGTTGACCCATCTCTGCAGGCTTACGTTGTTGCGGATGAAACAAGACTACGCCAGATTTTATTTAATCTGGTTGGCAATGCCATTAAATTTACGGAACGGGGGTACATAAGAGTAGAGTTAGATCAAATGATTATGGGTGCTGGCAGAATTAAATTGCTTTTTGAGGTCGGTGATACCGGGATAGGTGTGGCTAAGCACAAAATTGATTCATTGTTTGAACCATTTGTTCAAGCAGATGGATCTTTTAGACGAAGATATACAGGCACCGGTCTAGGGCTGAGTATAGTAAAGACCCTCATTGAAATGATGGGAGGAGATATACATATCAGCAGTGAGGTCGGGATTGGAACAACGGTAACTTTCTCCGTTATGGTAAAAGAAGCATCACCGGAAGATACTTTACCCGAAAGAAGTGATAGTGAGCCTTTTATAGCACCACAACCACAGAGTATTTTAGTTGTGGAAGATGAAAATATAAATGCTATGGTGGTATCGGCAATGCTGGAAAAATTAGGGCATCAACCGACACTGGTTGACAATGGCGAAGAGGCCCTGGAGATACTTGAGGATAGGAATTTTGACTGTATCCTAATGGATATTCAAATGCCGCATATGGATGGCATTGAGACAGCAAAAGCAATTCGGCAAAAGCCTGGTGAAAACTGCAGGAACATACCTATCATTGCCCTCACAGCTCATGCAATGATAGGAGATAAGGAGCGTTTTTTAGACGCTGGTATGAATGATTATCTTACAAAACCAGTGGAAATCGAAGATCTTATCTCTATTCTTCAGAATACCCAGCAACTTTCCTCCTCGCTTTAGTCGTGGATTAAAAAAGAGTGTTTATCCCTTTTTCCAGCCCCAGTAAGAAACGCTTACGATACAACCCTGCTGAAAATCCCCCAAGCTTAGCATTAGCAGCAACAACTCTGTGACATGGTTGAATTATAACAATGGGATTATTACCATTGGCATTTCCTGCTGCACGACAGGCACCCGGATTACCTGCCATTTCAGCTAGTTCGGCATAAGTAACTGTTGAACCAAACGGAATAGCAATGAGAGCCTGCCAGATCTTTTGTTGAAAAGGGGTGCCTTGGGGGTGTAATGGCAGATCAAAGTGTTGTCTTTCACCAGTAAAATATTCTTTAATTTGTGCAGTATACTTTGCCATGTTTGCAGGACTGTAAATCCAGTCGCGTTGAAGTTCTTCTGCACAGCGATCTTGAAAAGTCACATAGTGAAGACCGTTTTCTCCTGCCGCCATGATCAGATCACCAATATGTGTTTCGATGCGGTCAAAATAGAGCTTTGTTGTGCAGTTCATCCCAGTTATTCCTTGACTCTTTGAGCAAGCTCTTGACACTCGTGGCATCTGATGCAAAATATTTCACGATCGTACACCATTCAAATGGCCTGCATAAGAGCGTTAATTGTGGTAGGCTCAATAAGATTTATGCCCTGTTTTTATTAATCTCTGAATATTCTCTCAGAAATATCAGTTAACTGTAACTGTGAGATGTTGAATGATTTTCAGCTTATCTGGTCCACTACTGCCAAGGAGACCTAATACAATTTCCTTAAGAACCAGAGGATCGCTCTTTTCTACTTTGTGGAGCAGCGCATTGAGTTCATCGTGAGGTAGATTACTGTCTTGAATAATCCTTTTCATAACTTCAATAAGTTCATAACTTTGAAAATTAATCCTCTGCACACCAAGTATTGCCTTAAGTCCACCATCATCAGCAAGAAAATCGAGACCAGCATGAGTAATCTGGACATCAATCATGCTTCTGCACAGACCAGGTTCGCGGATATCACCGCCCTCAATCAGGCCATGTTCCTGGAGATAGAAAAGATTTGCCATATAAGCTCGGTCTTGAGCAAAGTTTGGTAATGCCTGCACCAACAGGCTGTCTGGATATACTTCTTCTAAAGCATGAAGAATATCAGCTTGTAGTTTTCTGTTAATTTTCATTTAAGGCCCATCATTGGGTGAAATCATTTCTGACTTGGTTTAACAACCTGCTACTTAACAACAAGTACTGGGCATTTTGCCGTATGTAATACTCTATGGGTAACACTCCCGATGATTAATCCCTGTAGATTGGATAAGCCTCGCGATCCCATTACAATCAGCTCACAGCATTCATCCTCTGCAACTTCTGGAATTACCGCACCGGCAGGACCTTCTAAAAGACGTTCGATATATGGTATATCGGCTCTTTCCAGCAAGTCCAGATATTTTCTGACAATCTCTTCAGTTTCATCCTTGATCGCAGAAATGAATTGGTCACGATAGGGCTGTCCTAGAAGTTTGGGGTATTTTTTGTGACAATAAACAAAAATAACCTCAGCTTGAAGTAGTTTTGCATATTCTATTGCATTATCTGTAACTTTATCAGAAAAACTGGAACCATCAATTGCTACCAATATTCTTTTCTGCTCCATGATTTCCTCCGTAGTGATCCTCTTATCTCTTTACTCTAAGGTATGATACTTCTCGACCTCTTTAGCGGCGAGTGATAATCAACTAACATTTAAAACTATAACTATTCGCCAGAAGAAGAAACAGTAAACAGTCAGTATGTTGTAAAATAATATCCCTTCTTTGATAGGCTGAATATCAATAGTAGTGTTTAGATTATATGTTGCTCGGCTCTCTTTTACGATTAAAGAGGCGTCCAGATTTGGAATAATAGGCCAAGGTCACCAAACACAGGGTCCTTTTCTGGTAGAGGTACATTTTGGATCGTCCTCTCAGTCTGGGGACGCTCTCCTTCTTTGCCATAATTCATGTCCCACATCTGCCCCTTTGGGTAGGCACCAATTACCTGAAAATCGCTAGATTGCTCAACGTTTTTATGAGATACGCCTGCTGGAATTACAATCACATCTCCTGCTCTTGCACGAATGATTGTTCCCTTAGGGCCACCAAATTGAACTTCTACCCAACCTGAATAAATGCCTAGTACTTCATGCGCACTACTGTGATAGTGGTGCATAGTATACAAGCCATTTCGCCATGAGTTTTTCCAGTTGTTACCGCTAAAGATTTCTTCAATGAGTTCTGGTGAAACATTTGGGTTTGCAGCAAAAGCTTGTGTATAAATGACGAGCTTAAGTACTGCATTATTGGGGAAGATCCCATCATCTATAAAAAGATGGGAGTCGATTTTAATCTCCTTATCTGATGACGAGAGCCCTTTGGAGGCAAAATATACCAGCATAGTATTACCCCGAGTTATATTAAATATACGATAAATGAATTTAGCCCAGCAGAACCTGATGTACTTTATTTTACCTTTAATTGCAGGTTTTTGCATGGATTATAGCTGTAATGCCGTGTAAATTATTGAAGCAGTGCCAGGGAGAAATTAGACTATATCAGCCCAAAGGGATTTATAATCAAAGGGAACAGAACCGCCGATGTTGTATTTGATAATTTCAAAATTAGGGCTGAGGTCAAAATCCTTTGGTGTAATTTGGGAATAATGCCGCATGATAAGACCACCTCCATAGGGATTGTTTGTATTAAAAGCATCATCCTTTGAGGGAGGCAATAGTGCCGGTACAATTGGATAACTTACACTTTGGAAAGCCTGAGCAATCATTCCAGAGCAAATGACTTCAAAATTGTTGCAGTTTCCCAAACATGCCTTGGCAGTGTAGGTATTTTTTCTCCGCCAAATTGTCTGTAGCGCCATCATGGCAATAGCTATAATGTTCTGATCATCATAGTGCATGCCCAGCCGTTTGATCACTGTCTGAATTACTTGGTCTAGATCAGGTGCTAGTATTCCGTATGGTCTGCATAACCTGATGTTGTAATCTTTATATTTTTCAAGTGGTTCGGCAATAACTCCTTTGCCAGAATAAGCCTCAATTACCATATGGTTTGAACAATTGCCATAGGTGGCTGAGTAGGTTGATCCTGCTGGAGTGTTATGGTCTATAAGGTAATCCCCAACATAGAGTGCTGCATGACTCCAGTGGCTGCTGGAAAATAGTTTGATGATTCTGCTCATCTCCGAGCGCCCTTCGACCAGAACGACATCACCCGGTTTAACTACACTATAGAGTTTTTCAAGGTTATTGTATGCCCTTTGGCGATAGTGGTGGGAAGGTTTATCAAGTTTAGATAGTATCTTTTTTCTTAAATATGTGGAAAGAGAAAACATGAAATTAGATTCTTAAATCACATCCCGATTATTAATAGAAAAACCGCCTCAAACCTGCAAAGCGCTATTTTATTTTACCAACCACATATGGCCCATCCGGAATTACCGCAACTTTTCTATGATGTTGTAAAAGTTCATCCACGGTAGCTTGTACATTATCAGTCTTTATACCCTGGAATTTGCCAACATCTTCAGTTGATAACCCCGGGGAATAGATATGGATTTTTCCAGCGTGTGCCAATGCTTGATAGATATTTTGGGCACACCATTGATCGATGACAAAGTTGCTGGGGTCACCATGATGTTTGCTAAAGTGATCAGGTGTTGGATTCGAGCGCATGATGGTACAGAATTCCTCACTACCCAGACCTTCTTCACAACCACAGGTGACCAGAATACTTCCATCTTCGACGAGAATGTCTCTGGCACTGATCAAGCATTTTGAGACCTGATAGAACGTAGCATCTAAAGGGTAGCCCCCGGCTGAGGTAATAACCAGATCAACTTTTTCATCAAGATGAGCCACTGCATGATCCGTCACCATATCACATCCAGCACGGTGGGCTTTATCGTAATGACCGCCAAACACCCCGGCAAGCTCCCTTGCTTGATTGATCACAACATTGAGGATAAAATCAACCCCGGCTAGTTTGGTGACTTGCATGGCATAATCGTGAAATAGGTTGTTCTCCAGACGGCAGTTTGCCTCGTGTAATTGATCTATAACTCTATAAGAATGCATGAACTTCATGGTCTCGAAACTAGAAATCCCTGGAAGAATCGATTTTCTGCTACCTGAAAATCCGGCATAAAAATGTGGTTCTATTAATCCTGTAAGTATTTTTAGATCTGCATCAAGATAGTGGGTGTTAACTTCGATTGGAGCATCTTCTATCCTGGCAATTTCTCTAAGCTCTTCAGTTTTCTGGCAGTAATGGTTAGCTATCTTATATTTGTCCATGATATCCCTACCGACCATACCTTCGAGTTCGTCACCCAGGTTGGGCCTATGCATTCCTGTAGCGATAAGAATGGTTATTTTCTCGCGGGCAATTCCACTCTCTTCGAGAATTTGTAACAGTGGTGGTAGAATGAGTTTGTTGGGAACCGGTCTGGTTACATCCGATATGACAACACACGCATCAGTCCGTCCTTGGGCAACCTCC
>CAZWVC010000155.1:0-9476 GCA_964637245.1 uncultured Desulfocapsaceae bacterium | reverse complement strand
TTATTATGCCAAATATCCTGAGTCTTGGTAGAATTGTCCTATGAGGAGGATACAATAATGGCTGATAAAATAAAAATAGATGTGTTGACATTAGACAGTGTGCAATGTGCCGCATGTGGTTACATGATGGAGTCTATTGCCGCCTTGCCTGATGAAGTGCAAGGAATGATCGAGTATAAAGAATGGTCAATTAAAAACAAGGACGGAATAGGCAAATTCATGGAGATGAAGGGAAAAGTTCTCCCGACAGTCTGTATAGAGGGTGATCTTGTCTTCGAAAGCATTATTCCTCAGTATGAGGAATTGATCGATGAGATGGTCAAACGAGCACCGGATTCAATGGTTGGATGCCTTAAGTCAACCCGTGACAAGGGATTTGAATTTGATAAGCTCGAGGCAAACCTTAGAAAGGCCGGTTCTGGTCTGCATACCAAAGTTGATTGATATTTGCCTGAGGCCTCAGGATAAACAGAAAACCGGATAAAACCGGTTTTCTGTTTTCCGTCGCATATTAACGTCAGGAGGCAGTATGGTCGAATCTACAAAAGTTCTATTAATTACAGGTTTTCTGGGTAGCGGCAAGACAACTTTCTTAAATCGAATCATCGACAATTTTCCAAAAGACCTTAAACTGACCATTTTGATGAACGAGTTTGGTGAGATTGGTATTGATGGGACATTGGTGGCTGGCGATGATATCGACATGATGGAAATAAGTCGCGGCTCAATATTTTGTGTATGTGTCAAGACAGATTTTATTAAAGGGCTCTACGAACTCAACGCCAAGATCCAGCCGGATCTTCTGATAATTGAATCAACAGGTGTTGCCAATCCATCTGATTTGAAAAGAGACCTCAAACTGCCGATTTTTAACGACAGATTTGATTTCACCGATCAATTCTGTATTATTGACGCGGCACATTTTCTCGAAGCATATGATACTTTTGCTTCAGTTGAAAAGCAGTTGGCAACATCAACTGTCTTTATCATCAATAAGACAGATCTAGTGGAAAATAATGTGATAGAGAAAATTAAACAGGTTGTCCGGGAAAATCATCCTGATCCCCTTTTCTATGAGACAACATTCTCTAATATTCCTCTGGAATCATTCCCTTTTCTTGGAGAAAAAGCACATAGCTCGGAGAGTGTTGAGCAGGCACAGGAATCATCTTCAGTATTGCCGCCAAAGGAATTGGACAATTTTATTGATACTCTTTTAAAACAGCCAGGTCAGGAAATGACCCCGCCTGATCAGCTTGCTTCGGTAACTTATTCATGGAATGGAGGTGATGTTGAAGAGATTAAGAGTATGGCGAGCAAGCTTCCGGCTTCTGTAGTCCGGGCCAAAGGGTTTATAGTTGTGGAAGATGAGGTGTATCTGTTCAGCTATGTAATGGGTGATTGGACCTTTACATCAATTACCAAAGATCCATCGGAAATACAACATCCGAATATGGTAGTATTCATCGGAGGAGTTGATTCAATGGACGGAGTTGGAAAAGCGGTAGCAAAGGGGAAATGGTCTGCCAGAGAGGTGCTTACACCTATGCTCCAGACGGATATTTTGTGATACAATTTTCAAAATATAGTTACTTCAAAAAACTTCAGAAGATTTTATGATTTTTTATGGCAGTATGGGGCATAATTTCCCAATTATTGTGTTTTTTAGACCAGTGTGTCAGTATTCAACCAATACATCTTAGTGAGTGTCTATCTGGAAACTACACTTTACCTAATCTCATCGTAATCTGGTGTTTTCTTTATCCTCAGGATATAGATTATGTACCTGTAGCAATAGAAATCTGTAAGGATTGATCTCAAATCTAATTTTGAGTTTTACGATAGACACTCAATAACTCAACCTGGGAAATACATGTCTCTTGAGAAAAAAATGGTTGTGGAGGTCATGTTCAAGGCCGAATACTGTCTGATCTGTTTATACATGGATGAGGCAGTTCGAGAAATCTTGCCGGACTATGAAGACTGCGTAGAATACCGCCGGGTAGATATTTTAAAAGGAGAAGGGAAAAAACGATTTTTGGACCTTTCTATTTCTTTATTCGGCGAAGAGGGAGTTTTTAAAAAATTACGCATTGCTCCTGTTCCCTCTCTCTTCATCAATGGTGAGCTTTTTTTTGATACCATTCCTCCCAGACCACTGCTCGAAGAGGCACTAGAAGAAGTTATCTCTAAACACAAATTGAGGGGATAGATATGGAAAAGGTTATAGTCGATGTTTTGTTAACCGATTTTCGCCAATGACTCGCCTGTGTCTATATGGCAAAGTCGGTAGAGGACCTACCGAAAAACATTCAGCAGTATATTGATGTTCGTGAGTGGGACATGCGAACCCTTGAAGGCAACCAGCGTTTTCGTGAGTTGAAAGGCAAATGCCTCCCGAGCATAGCTCTTGACGATGAGCTGATGTATGAATCATTAATTCCGGACCAGGAAAACCTGACTGCTGAAATAACCAGACGTTGGACACTTAAGAACAAATAGGAAGATACTGCACCAAAAAAACGACTCCATGGGTCCTATATTTAATGGACCACCAGAAAAGATTAGGCAGGGAGGGCGGCTAGTGAGTTATGGCTTTCACTGCGCTGTCATTTTTCTATGCCAATTCGTGCCTTAACACCTTCTTTGTAATAATGCTTTATGGCCTTCATTTCAGTTACAAGGTCAGCTCTTTCTATTATTTCAGGAGCGGCTCTTCTACCGGTAATAATCAGCTCTGTTTCGTCCGTCTTGCAATCGATAAGGTCAAGGAGTTCCTCTACTGAAAATAGATTGTAATGCAGTGCAATATTAGCTTCATCCATGATGACGACTTTGTATTCACGCGAGGCGAGTATATCTTTCAGCTTTTC
The DNA here is from genome assembly GCA_964637245.1 of uncultured Desulfocapsaceae bacterium. Lineage (GTDB taxonomy): Bacteria > Desulfobacterota > Desulfobulbia > Desulfobulbales > Desulfocapsaceae > Desulfopila_A. The sequence continues at coordinate 6,603 of CAZWVC010000155.1, read as the reverse complement.
CAGGCCATGACGGGCAGCCTTTATATCCTGTTCGGAGGGAGTTCCATTGATAAAACGCCCTAAACCAAACTGCTCAACTGTGATAACGTCTTCAAACCTTTTCAGAGCCTTCAATTCACTATAATGCCCTCCCTTGATAAATTGGGCAAGAAACACTTTATGACCGGCACCTGCAGCCCTTATGGCCAAACCTAAGGCTGCAGTTGTTTTCCCTTTACCTTCTCCTGTATATATATGCACGTAGCTTTTCATAGTGTTATTCCCTAGGCAAAGAAATCCCCATGAGGTGACTGCTTTGCCAGATAAGCGGAGTATACCCCTTGAGTTTATTAATTGTCTGCAAATACACCCAATTTAGTGTGAGAAAATATAAGTTAATAAAATGGAGGTGCAGTAGTTATCTGAAGTATTATCATTTCTGGTTTTTTTATCAACAGTAATACTGACTAGATGGAGGTTATTCTGTTGAAAGAAAAGTGAATATTCCTTATCCTATCCTACAGACAGTTCAGATTGGAATAACTTTTAAGTACTTTGTGTGTGCACAATCAGCCAGTCCGACCATAGGTGGATTGCTGGAGTAGCTGATTATTCGCAAAATAAAAAAATGAAATATTGCAAGTGAAAATGAATATCGATTGGCCAGAAAAATTTGCCCGCAAAGGACATGAATTATTTTTATCAGAATTGCCAATAGCCCTCCATTGCCACCACTACAATTTGAATCTACAGAAAACTCTTGAGACTTCTCTTGGTAGTGATGGGGCTCTACTTCTTTACCAGGCGTCTGAAGAATCAAGTTATGCCAGCTTCACTTCTTTCCTGATACAATACCCTGAAATAAAGACGATTAAATCAAAATTAGAACTAGCCTCAACCAGTTACCAATACTGTGGACTTGGAATAATCAAATTTAATAACATAAGGCCGGAAGGTGGCAGGGTTGTTAGCCCTCACAGTCACCACGTAACCGGCTGGCTGGCAAAATATGGGAAAAGATCGAGCCCTGGCTGTTTTTTCTCAAGAGGATGGATCGCTGGAGTTCTTGCCGTAATCTATAATAAACATATTGGTTACTTTCAAGTTGATGAACGGGAGTGCAAGATGACAGTAGCTAAGGAGTGTGTATTTGAAGTGACAGTAGCATAAGAATACAACATCAGATAGGAAATCAAATGGCCATAGATACCGATAAAATAATACAAGCTGTAATGCAGGGCAGCAGGATCCGTGAAGAAAAGGGCATTATCCCTTTGTTTGGAGTGTATTTATCCATGGTATCCGTCCAGTATTACAACAGGATATCTTTCGGTTTCGAAAACATGGCAGATAATTGCAAGGAAGCTGAAAAGCTGCTTGTGGATGCTGGACAGGAGTGCGGCTACACTACTTTTTATGGGATCAGGAATTCCTGGGAATGGCAGGAAGTGGTTCTGCCCATGATTGAGACGGTTGAAGACCAAATTCATTGTTTTGTCTCAATTGCAATAGCTTTTGGCTGGGGAGATTTAATGGTACAGGAAGTTGACCCCGGAGAGAAATTGGTGATTCGCTCCAAAGATTCGTATGAGGCAAAAGGGTATTTAGATGCATATGGTGAAGCAGATGCTGGTAAATGCTATATGCTAAGAGGTGTTACTGCTGGACTCATGGATTTGTTATATGGAGGCGGTTACCCGGAAAGTTGTTTCCAATATGCTGCCTTGGAGACGCAATGTCAGGCTAAAGGAGACCCCTATTGTGAATTTATTGCACAAAAAGCGGTCAGATGATCCCTGCCTAAAGGAAGGACAGTCCTGTTGGGAATTCTTTAACTGCATCAAAATTCTCTGTAGTGCTCATGGGGAAACTGATACAGATTGTTGGATGGTTCCTCGAACCCATTGCGCCAACTTTATAGACGACGATTTTTTTGGCAAACTAGCTACTTGCCTTTCGTGTGACTATTTCAAGAAAAGGGGTGATGTTCACCCTAAAGGACCTAAATTTTTTATTGCAGACCAACTTCGAAACTTCAATACAAAAGCGCTTGAATATCAATTCCGGAAAGAGGAAAGTTTTGTTGAAATTTTGAATAGGATTCCTGACGGTGTTTTCACCTTTGATAAGGATTGGCGCATTAACTATTTCAACCCAGCGGCTGAGAGAATAACCGGTTTTACCGCCGAAGATGCTGTCGGCATGTATTGTGATGACGTCTTTAAGATTACCGGTATTGGATCGGGCAATGCTCTCAAGCAGGCAGTTAGTGATGGAGTCGATGTTCATAACCGGGAGTATGAGATTGTCAACATCGACGGTAACAGTAAACCAGTTATTTGCTCTACCACAGCCTTTAGGAATGACAAAGGTGAGGTGCAGGGTGGAGTTGAAATATTTAAAGATATTACAGAACTAAAAATACTTCAGGAGGAAGTTGCAAAACGGGAAAAGAAGTACCGTCGTATTTTTGAGGGTGGTCATGATATGATTTATATTTCCACTCCAGAAGGTAAAATTCTGGATATCAACAATGGAGGGGTTGAGATGCTGGGTTTCTCTAGCAAAGAAGAAGTACTGGCCCTTGATTCTGCATTGGCGTTTTACGCAAATCCAGCAGATCGTGGTAAAATGGTTGCCCTTCTTAATCGGGATGGCAGTGTGAAAGACCTGGAGTTACAATTCGTCAGAACAGACGGCAAACCTGTTCACGTTCTCCTATCTAGCAGGAGCTATGAAGATTCCAATACTGGTGAAATCCAGTACGAAGGGATCATAAAAGATATTACCAATCGAAAAGAAACAGCAGAATTGATTCGGAAACGCAATCGTGAACTTTCCATTCTCAACTCCCTTGCCGTGGCGATTAATTATACCATGGACTTGAATAGTTTGTTGAAGGTTACCCTTGAACGAGTCCTAAATGTTTTGACGATATCCCAGGGCGGCATATTCTTAATCGATAGGGCGGCAAAAAAAACTATCCTCGGAGCAACGCAAGGCTTGCCTGATGTGAAAAAAGGAAGTCCGGTTGAGTTGCTTTTCAAGGATTTGCTCTTAGAGGAATTCCTCATGGGGGGAGTGCCAAAACTGACACCTGAGGCTTTCTTTCCTCGTTTTCAGGCTTGCTATGACAGTAAAGACGACGATGCGACTCTTTGTTTTTCCTGTCATCTTATTATTTCAAAGGGGAATCCGGTCGGTTTTTTCGGCTTTGTTTTGCCATCTGACAAAATATTAGATCACCAGGAGATTCATTTAGTCGGCTCACTGGGTAATTTATTAGGTAACGCCATTGAAAACGTCCAAATGATTGAAACGATACGCCAGAACAGACAGGATCTACAGAGGCTCACTGAAAAATTATTTCAAAGCCAGGAGGATGAAAGAAGACGTTTAGCACGAGAGCTTCACGATGAGGCAGGTCAATCTCTAACGGCGGTTAAATTAGGACTGGATAATCTGGAACAGAAAATTTCCGAAAAAGATGGTGGTATCCGAAATATTTTATCGGCTACCCGTAAAATGCTGGTGAGGACTTCATCTGAAATCCGGCGAATGGCGTATAATTTACATCCGACATTGCTCACTGACCTTGGACTCGAACCGGCCCTTAAACTCTATTTTAAGGATATTGAAACCCATTCCGATCTAAATATTGAATTTCAAATGGTAGGTTTTACCGGCCGGATTGAAAAAGATTTGGAGACTTCTCTTTACCGCTTTAGTCAGGAAGCTACGACCAATACTCTGAAGCACTCGGGAGCAGAGTTGTTTAAACTGAAAATTATCAAGAGTTTTCCTAAACTTATTTTTATCGCCGAGGATGACGGGATTGGCTTTGATGAGAAGAAAGTTTGTGAGGACAAAAGAAGTCTGGGCCTGCTCGGAATGAGGGAAAGAGCCCAGCTTTTAGGTGGAACATTCAATGTTCGGGGGCGTTTGGGGCAAGGTGCTAGAATCCGAATAGAAATAATGATGGCGAGGGATTATGAAACATTCACCAAAGGGCAATGGTAGGTCATGGGGAAAATAATTAGAGTTTTACTCGCAGATGACCATACCATTGTGCGGCAGGGGATGGCTCATTTACTGGAAGAACAATCTGATATTATTGTGGTTGGTGAAGCGAACAATGGCAACCTTGCCGTAAAAATGGCCATTGAGCTAACTCCGGATATTGTCATACTCGACATTGCCATGCCGTTATTAAATGGTATTGAAGCAGCGAAAAGAATCCGCAAGGAATTACCGGACTGCAAGTTATTAATTTTATCCATGTATTCACATGAACATTATATCCATAATTTACTAGAGACAGGCGTGTCCGGCTATTTACTCAAAGATTCAAGTGGTGTTGAAATTATTAAAGCGATTCGTGCCGCCATGAACAATGAAATGGTTATGAGTCCATCAATTTCAAAAAAGATCGAAGCATCTCTCTTCTCACCGTATAAAAAATCTTCCAAGGAAGAGCGCTATAATCAATTATCAAACAGAGAAAGAGAGGTCTTTCAATTGATAGCTGAAGGATTTTCAGCTAAGCGGATTGCCGAAATGCTGTTTATCAGTGTCAGTACAGTGAAATCTCACCGTGCAAAAATCATGGATAAGTTGGGAATTGATTCTCCGACCCATCTCGTTCGCATCGCCATCAACCTAGGATTAGTTGACCCCGATTTTTGATTCTTGCCTCACTCCGGGTTCCCTCTTCCTGGTTGCTGATCCCTGGAAAATTGCCATTTTAAAGGTGATGACTCTTAAGAGTTCTTCCTGGAAACGAGGCATATCAGGTTGTCTATTGGGGATTTCCCGTATCAATCAGGCTTTGCAAGTGCTTGCTCAGTTTATCCGGTCCCGGCGTTATTTCAAAAGCTAACTTCCCGTTGATAAAAATTGAAGGCACGGGTGGAAGTCGGCCCAGGGTCTTTGCTAGCTCCTCAAATCGACAGGCTCCCTCCTTACGGGTGATGATTACTTTTTCCCAGCGGAGTCGTTTCCCAAATTTCGGAGCGATCGCCTCAACCACCCTGGTCATGTATTCACAGGGGATGCAGTGGGGACCTTCATGTATCACTTCCAGATGGATTTCGGGACTGAACATGGCGTTACTCCCTGTCGGCCCGTTTGTGCAGGCCGTATTCCTCAGTAGCTTCGTCAAACCAACTCTATAAAAAACGATGAAACCTTAACCAGTTTAATATGAGAAAACGTTGGAGAAGGCCTGATTTGTCACATAGAGCCGTTTTCAAAAAATGTGATGGTGTGCGTTATTATGTACGAGTACAAATGCTTTGATGTTCACATTTCTATTGTTTAGTATGACATATGCCTAAGAAAACATCCATTGATATTAGATCTTCACTTCCAGCCATTCCTTTTAGAATTGGTGCACCATCGATGGTCTATGGCAAGAATGTGGTAGAAAACGCCAAAATGTTGACAAATAACGGTCGTGGACTCAGCTTTACCGAAATACTGTTGTTTCACACCCCGGTATTGAACAACATTCCCACCCCCCGGGAACTGTTGAGCCTGAAAGAAATTCAGGATCGTACCTGCATTACATATACGGTTCATCTGCCAGCATCCCTGCAGATTGCCTCTAATTGCAGGGAGGTTAGAGAAAGTTCCATCCGTCTAATCATCGATATCTTGCAAAAAACCAGTTCTCTTCAGCCTGCACATTATATTCTGCATATTCCCATTACTTTCCCGACATTGGTTGCGGTTCCAGGCCAGTATTTTAAAACCGGTTCTTCTCAACCTTGGGAAGATTGGACCTTCCGAGCCTTGGAAAGCCTTGAACGGATCCGGGAGAGTATGGGTAATGGAAGTGATTTGCTTATTGAAAACCTTAATTATTCGCCAAAGTTTCTGAAACCTTTTTTAAATGCCGGTTACGGCGGATTTTGTCTGGATGTGGGACATCTGCTCCTCGGTGACGAAAATGTATCAGAGGTATTGGACCACTTTCGGGATCAAATTCGGGAAATTCATCTGCACGGCGTCAAAGGCTATTCGGAGCACCTCAGCCTTGACGTTTTGCCCAGAGACAAGATGGTTGAATGGCTTTCGCGTTTGAGGAGATGGGATTACCAGGGATTGATCAATCTGGAAGTATTTTGTCCCGAGGATTTAAACACATCACTCGACGTCGTGTCTGACGTCATCGTCGATTTGAGTTTGTAAGGTAAATTTTTTTCCGCCTGCGACCTGCTTTTTTGTATGTGTGTCAACTTTGGGATCCCATTATTTTCAGATCAGACACCCTTTCAGCTTTTCCAGCACCTGACCGGGATCAACGTTCCACCCGATAAACACCAATCGAGTTTGCGCTTCCCCATCCCAGGGTGACCACTCGGATTTGCCGCCGACAAAGTTCAAAAGTTCCAAACGGTCTGTAAATTGCACCGACCCTTTCATGCGAAAGAGCTCCCAGGGCAACTGATCGACAAACTGCTTGAATGGTTTCTCGTCCAGTTTCCGAGACTCTTCGAAGTAGAAGGTAACAAAATTATTAGCCGCTACCGAGGTGGAATGATCTACATCTCCAGGGCCGGTGTCCACGGGAGATTGTCCCGCATCGCCGAGCGAGAATGCCTTGAATAAACGCATGGGTTG
>CAZWVC010000154.1:0-9642 GCA_964637245.1 uncultured Desulfocapsaceae bacterium | reverse complement strand
TTTCAGCAGAATTCTGATCTATGGTATTGCTGCCGTAAGCCTGGATCTGTTGCTGGGCTATTCAGGGATGATCAGTCTCGGTCATGCTGCCTATATTGGAATAGGCGCATATGTCGTAGGTATTTTATTTTATCACTCAGCGGAAATGGAGCCGTTTATCACTTTCCCTTTTCTCCTGGAGGGCAGTGAAAACGGTTTGCTGGTCTTACCCCTTGCGGTGATTATCTCTGCAGTTTTTGCACTGATAATCGGTTCACTCTGCTTGCGAACCAGGGGAATGCATTTTATCATGATCACCCTGGCATTTGCCCAGATGATGTATTACTTCTTTGTTTCTTTAGAGAAATATGGTGGTGACGACGGTTTGTCCCTGTATTCCCGTTCAACACTTCCAGGTATTGATTTGGGCAATGATATCCACTTCTACTATTTTTGTCTTGCCCTGCTATTTAGTTTTCTGCTTTTGGCCAAACGACTGGTCGACTCCCGTTTCGGCCTCATTATCCGTGGTGCCAGTAATAATGAGAGAAGAGTAAATGCCTTGGGCATAAACACATACAAGTATAAACTTACCTGTTTTGTTATAGCTGGAGCCGGGGCTGGACTAGCAGGAGGATTGTTAGCTAATCAAACCGAATATGTCAGTCCGGGACTTATGCACTGGACCCTTTCCGGCGAACTAATGGTCATGGTGCTCCTTGGTGGTTTGGGTACTTTGTTTGGGCCGGTATTAGGTGCAGCTGTCTTCTTGCTTATGGAAGAAACTCTGGCTATCTATACCGAGCATTGGATGCTCTACATGGGACCCTTTCTTGTGCTGGTGGTTATCTTCGCCAAACGAGGCCTTTATGGTCTCATCACCGGGGAGAATAACAGCGATGGCTGAGATGATTCTTGAGGTAAGCAGCCTCAACAAGTCATATGGTGCGCTGCAAGCCACAAAAAATCTTAATCTTGCCGTGGCAAAAGGACACATCCATGCCCTCATCGGCCCCAATGGCGCCGGTAAAACCACCCTTGTCAATCAACTGACTGGTGATATTCTACCTGATAGCGGAAAAATCATTTACCGATCTAAGGATATTACCCATCTCAATGATTACCGCCGCGCACGTCTAGGGATAGCGAGATCTTTTCAGATTACCCACATTTTTGAAAATCTCAGCGTGGCTGAAAATATGGCGCTATCAATCTGCGCTAAAAACGGCCATAATTTTCGCTTCTGGCAAAAGAGCATGAAGAGTAAGGTTGTCAGGGATAATCTTGCCGAGTCGCTTGCCAAGGTAGACCTGACTGATCGCGCTGACATCCAGGCAAACTTTCTCTCACATGGCGAAAAACGCCAACTTGAAGTTGGTATGGCACTCATTGGGGAACCGGACTTTCTCATTCTCGATGAACCCATGGCCGGTATGGGCCCAGGAGGTACAGTGGAGCTCTCCAAGATCATTAAAAAACTCAAAGGATCGCTTACCATACTGCTGGTAGAACATGATATGGATGTCGTTTTTTCACTGGCTGACATGGTCACCGTGTTGGTTTATGGTGAGAATATTCTCACCGCTCCAGCAGAAACGATCAAACAGAATAAACAGGTTCGTTCTGCCTATCTCGGAGAAAACTGATGCTCCAGGTTGAGAATATCGCAACATACTACGGAGAAAGTCAGGCGCTCTTTGGGGTCTCCCTGGAGGTGAAGGAGGCAGAGGTGGTCACTCTGCTTGGTCGAAATGGCATGGGAAAAAGTACAACTATTCGCTCGATCATGAATATCACTCCAATAAGATCCGGTAGGATTAGTTTTAACAAGAGGAAAATACATGACTTGCCAAGTTACAACATAGCCAGGTTAGGCATAGGTCTTGTCCCCGAAGGCCGGCAGATTTTCCCCAACCTCACCGTTCAGGAAAACATTCTGGCTACTGCTGCAAATCATATAAAATCGTCAACACCCTACACAATGGAAGATGTGCTCACCATCTTTCCACGACTTTGTGACAGACTTAAGCATTTCGGTAATCAACTCTCCGGTGGCGAGCAACAGATGCTTGCCATTGCCCGGGCGTTGATGATAAACCCAAAGCTTCTCATTCTCGATGAGGCCACCGAAGGACTCGCCCCTCTGGTCCGCCAGGAAATCTGGCGTGGTTTGGATATCCTTAAAAACAAGGGATTGGCAATTCTGGTGGTGGATAAGAATATCAAAGCCCTCATGGAAATTGCTGAACGTCACTACATCATGGAAAAGGGAAAGGTCGTCTGGTCGGGAAAAACCACCGAACTTAAAGCGATGCCACAAATCCAGTCTCGTTTCCTAGGTGTCTAAATGCAGGTATAGCTAAGATTCTTCCAAAAAGAATTTCTCGAATATCTTTTTTTTCAATCCCGCTGTATTACTATCTACAGAATAGGACTTTATTCAGCTTCCCCAGGTCATACATAAATAAAAACCAGAGAATTGCATCATGAAACCATACTTCTTTCCACTTTTTCTGATAATCATACTCACCCCGCTCACCCTTGAAGCTAAAGAGGTAAAACTGGGAGAGCCTTTGATCTTGAACACTGTTACCAAGGTTTCTGAAATCAACAGCAACCCTCAGGATTATCTAGGGAAGCGTGTTCGCATAGAGGGTCTCGTAACTGAAGTATGCGCCCGTCGTGGCTGTTGGCTGGATATTGCAAGCGATGTTCCTTTTGAGAAAATACAGGTTAAGGTTGTTGATGGAGTTATCATATTCCCCCTGGAATCAAAGGGGCGCAACGCCCAGGTTGAAGGTATTGTGGAGGAACTCAACCTTACCGAAGACCAGGCATTGTATATGGCAAAACACCGGGCCGAAGAACAGGGAACTAAATTTGACCCTGCCAGCGTTAGCGGTCCCCAAAGAATTTATCGCTTACAAGGACTGGGAGCTGTTATCGAGCAATAAGATGAAATGGCGGAGATGGAATCATATCCTCCACAGGGATATAGGATATTTCTGTATCGGGCTCACTGTAATCTACGCAGTCAGTGGTATTGCGGTAAATCACCTGTCACATACTTTCAACCCAAGTTATAACATTGAAAAAACCCAGACTGAAGTTACTCCATTAGCCCCAGGGGAGAAACCAGATCAACGCTTCATCAATGGAGTGCTCAAGGAGCTTGAAATCCCTGAGCCCTTTAAAAACGGAGCCATGTTGTCACCTGGACAATTACGCATATTCACCAAAACGCACACTGTTGATGTAGAGCTTATTTCAGGAAAAACCCAGGTTGAAAAGATTAATAAGATTCCTGTTCTTTACGAATTCAATTTTCTTCATCTAAACAAGGCCAAAGGTGCCTGGACCTGGATTGCTGATATCTATGGCATCGCCCTATGTTTCTTGGCGGTATCCGGTTTATTGATGATCAAAGGACGGACAGTTACCCGGGGGGTACTTTTCACTTTGGCTGGTATATTATTGCCGGCTATGTATCTCGTTGTGTCACTTTGGCCCTGAAAGCGCTCCCTAACCCGAATATTTTATGAATGGTTTAATGTTCATAGAAAAAAATATTATTTCGAGAAATTATGAGTATTGCTAGCCTGAATTTTTCATGAGTTGGGGCGGGCTGCTAGTAAGGAGTTGTATGCTTTTCTATACTATTGTATGAAAATCATACAAGCGACGTGGGATAGTGGGCCGCACCGACTCACCCGAAGGTTAAAAAACTTTCAGACTCGTACAATATCTGGGTTAAAAAACCTGCGATAAAAGAACTTTTTGGGCGCGAATGAGGTGGTCTAGAGCTCCTAGGTTATACTTGGCACCCCCTTCTCATGGTCCTATTGAACTAATACTTTCAGTATGTTAGACTATTTCATTGTTATGCTTATCTACCTCTTAAATTTACATTTTCCGAATCTGCATAGATATGACAGAGTTGGAGGTGTTATCGAGGATTTGTATACTACTCATCTTTGGCAGCAGTGTATATGATGCTTAGAAAAATTAATGCTCATCTGGGCATCAAGCTCTTTATTTTTCTCACAATCATCATAATTCTAGCTGTTGTTCCCCTCTCCTATATTGCCCTGCAGTCCCTTATAAAATATGGTAGCGAAGCTTCAGAGTCAAATGAACAGCAAATACGGTTCCAGGCCATATCTTATCTTCAAAGTATCGCCAGGGAAAAAGCTGAAAGATACCAGGAATATTTCAACCGGGTCGAAGCCTCAGCGGCACTCCTAGGAAAACAGGCGACAACAATCTATTCTGACCTTCTCTATTATGCTGAAAATCCCCTGTATACCCCACGATTTAGTCTATCTGATGTGAATGAAATCTGGATGAGTGAGAGTGAGGACCCGGTCCTCTCTGGATATTGGGGAGAAGAAGAGATCAGTAGAGAGGCACTGCAGGAGCTTTATGCCATTACCCATATGAAACCACTTCTTCTCCAGGTAATTGAGGATATCCCTGAGGCTGTTGCTTCACATACAATTTTAATGTCAGGTATGTTTCAATATGCCAGTAGTAGAGAGAATAATAGAAGAGCTATTTTCAACTTACCACCGCCTTCCGTCCACGACTTGCGCAAGAGTGAGGCTGTGGGTATTTTTGCCCAAAGCGAAGGGAATAATTCCAATGTCAGATGGACGGAAATTTATAAGTCTGATACTTCGGATGGCTTCATTTTTACGGCATCGGCGCCAATTTATGATACCAATGGCGTCATTTTTGGTGTTACTGGTATCGATATACCCTTATCAACCCTTGTCGATGAGACCCTCAATTATAATATGAACCAAATCAATAATATTGTTCAATTTTCATTCCTTCTTGATAAGTACAACAATATAATAGCCCTGCCGGAGCAATACTACGAACTACTCGGAATTTCAATTGATCGCTCAACCCTTACCCATTCAAGCCAGAAACTCAATGCCTCCTTATTTTACTCGAACGATGAGAACGTACTCAAGTTAGCTGATGATCTCCAGGAGGCGGAAAGTTATTTTAGCGAAATAAATTTGCGCGATGAGATGTATTTTATCGTTGCCTACAGGATGGCCAAGCAGGGCTGGGTGTATGGAATTGCAGTTAAAGAGAGTGACCTCCTCTTTTCCGTTGAAGGAAGCAGACAGGCTCTTGACGCCACAGTAAAGAACCTTGTCAAAAAAGGGACGATTCTTTCACTCGTTACCGTGTTTATAGCCCTGGCAATTGTCTATATCCTCATAATTTACCTCATAAAACCTCTTCGTACCCTTGCCAATGCTACCCAGCGTGTTGCTTCTGGTGATCTCACGGTACGGAGCCCAGTATCAACCTCCGATGAGGCTGGAGTTTTATCAAAGTCATTCAACTCCATGGTTGAGCAACTGCAAATCATTCAAGATGAACAGGAGCGTTATGCCGAGTCGCTCAAGCTTGAGGTTATCCGCCGAAATCTTGAACTCGTCAGTAAAAAAAATGAACTTGAGAATACCATTGAGCTTCTCAATCGCGAAGTTGAACGACGACAAATAATCTCTGAAGCCCTGCGAAACTCTCAGAAACAGTATTACGATACCTTGGAGTCTTCCGCTGCAGGCATCTATATTATCGAAGATGGTTTGCTGACCTATGTCAACAATTCTTTTGCAAATACCATCTTCAAAGCTCCCAAAGAGGAGCTCATTGGTAAAAATCCATTGCGCCTGATAAGTCGTGAGGACCGCCAGCTTGCCTCCATGAATATGCAGCGTCGTTTGCAAGGAGCAGAGATTCCACCCTATACGCTTAAGTGTCTCCGCAAAGATGGTTCAACTTTTCATGGCGAACTCTGGTCAAAAGTCTCAACCTGGCAGGATAAAAAAGTTATGGTTGGCACCATCTCCGATGTCAGCAGTATAATGCGAAAGGAGAAAAAGATTGAGATCCAGGACCGTCAGCTCCAACAATCACTTGAAGAAAAAGAAATACTCTTGAAAGAGATTTACCACCGTACCAAGAATAACATGCTGGTCATCATTTCCATGCTTGATCTGCAGGCTCAGGATATAGACAATGAGCACCTCAAACTGATATTCCAGGAAACAGAAAACCGAATCCGCACCATGGCATTGGTGCATGAAAAGCTTTATCAGTCCCAGAATCTCTCAGAAATCGATATGGGATCGTACCTCGTTGAAGTCGCCAATTCGTTGCTCGCCACCATGGTGCTGAATGGCAATATCCGACTAAAAACAACCATTGAGCCGGTCGCCATCAATATCGACTATGCCGTTCCTCTGGGGTTGGTGATAAATGAAATTGTCACCAACTCAATAAAGCACGCATTTCCTGGAAACCAACAGGGGATAATCTTTCTGAACATTGCAAAAATAGAGGATGGTAGAATAGTGTTAACTATAGGGGATAATGGTATAGGCCTACCCGCTGAAATTGATATCTCCAACACCACGTCGTTTGGTTTGGGTATTATTATCAATAGCTTAATTAAAATGCAGCTTAGAGGAGAAATAGAGCTTGATTGCACCAGTGGTACACGTTACCAGATCAGCTTTCCTGAACCAAAGGCAGCCAAAAGGATATGACACAAGATGCAATAAAAGTAATGATTGTGGAAGACGAAGTTCTTGTGGGGATTATGCTCTGCCGAAAACTTCGTTCCTATGGTTATAATGTGGGCGAAGTAATTACAACTGGAGAAGAGGCAATACAACGTGCCGCAGAGGAAAAACCAGAAGTTATCCTGATGGATGTTACGCTCGCAGGAGAAATAAACGGACTGGAAGCTGCCAAACAGATAAAAAAAGCCAACGACATTCCAATCATTATTTTTAGCGGTTATGACCAAAAACTGCTCAGCGAGCAGGCTGATGCCATTGAACCGGTTGCTGTAATCTCAAAAATGGGAAATATCTCAGAAATAGCTACTGCCATAGAAAAAGCTGTCCATCCCCAATAGCTCACAATCATTGGTAGAACCCCTCACTCAACCAGGCACATTTCGTTTTCAACTTTTAACTTAATTGGACAGTCGTCTGCTAAAGAAGCATGGGTAAGCTTTACTCACAAGTTACGTGTTTATTGTTAGGTTTTGAGAACAGCCTTTTTTCTGAATACAGTAGGAATCTCGAATTGTAACTTTGGACAATTTGAGCGGTGTTCATGGAGGTAATCTCAACTTTATAGATAGGTAAACCGTCCTCGGTAATCGAACAATACACAAATTTTTTTTAAGGAACTGGACATACTGTTGTCAAAAGCTTTGGTTATTGTTGAAGGCTAGCCCGAATATTTCAAGTATCTGCTGATTTTCATGAAATGTTCGGGCTAGGGGGAAAAAACCCTGAAAGAATATAGTAACGTCTAATCAAGGAGAAATAAAATGGATGACAAACTCAAGAAACATGGGGCAATCAGTTGGAGTGAATTAATCACCACGGATGTCCCGGCAGCAAAGAAGTTCTACGGAGAGCTGTTCGGGTGGACTTACGAAGATATGCCAATGGAGGAAACGATATATTCGGTAGTCAAAGCAAATGAAGATGAGATTGCAGGGGTTATGCCCATGCCTCCCGATGCACAGCCAATGCCGCCACATTGGGGGATATATATAACGGTTGATAATGTCGATGAGACTGCTGAAAAGGCTTCAGGCATGGGGGCGACTATTCTCATGCCACCCCGTGACATCCCCGAAGTCGGCCGATTTTGTGTAATTCAGGATCCCCAGGGGGCATGTATAAACATTATGAGCTATAGCGACTGATTTTCAAGTTTTCTGCATTTCAATAATTATCCCCAATAAACACGCGGAGCAAATTTTTATATCTTATCGATGTTGATGGCAGGACTTTCTGAGGCTTAAAAAAATAGCCGGACTGCAAAGCCTCAGCCCTGCCATCAGGTCACCTCAACCTTCACACCACCGGTTATCTGCTGAAGGTAATCAGGACTCAAAGGAACACCTGTGGCATCAGTACCTGCAGCAGGATAGACAATATCATACTCATCGAGGGAAACATCGAGCAAAATAGCAACAGAATTTTCTCCTAGTCCGAAAGGACACACCCCACCTGGGAGAAATCCCGTGGCTTCCTGAGTCTCCTCCGCATTCGCCATTCGATGTTTGACGCCTGTTGTTCGCTTTAAAGCTCCACTGTTAATTCTTTTGTCACCAGCAGCTACTACCAGTCGGTATTGATTGTCTTTTCCTTTGAACAGGATGGATTTTGCGATCTGGCCAACAGGTACTCCTATCCGTTGGGCTGCTGTTTCGGCTGTTGGGGTTGAACCTGGTTCAAACTCCAAAGCCTCAAGAGCATGGTTCTCTAGAAATGCTCTAACTTTTGGGGGTATATTGCTCATCTTTCAGAATAGGTTACGAAATTATTGGCTATAGATATAATATCTGGCAGCTTAAATACCAGATATTTCACAATAACCAGTCTTGTGCTACATCATTTACACTTTTAAGTTATGGTTTCTACCCAAGCAAAGCATGATTAGGATAGTCGCTTCTGAAAAAGTGAGATTCTACAAGTCATTGGTATCTCCAGGTGTCTGGGGACTCAATACCTCACATACAACCTGACTTAGATTTGATCTGCGGTAGGGTTTTCGAATAAATCCACTTAACCCGCTAAGCTGCAATTCTCTGAGATCTTCTTCCCTGGTAAAGCCTGATGAGAGAATAATCCTGATATCAGGATCAATACTACGAAGCTCTTTAAAACAATCCTTTCCGTTCATTTCAGGCATTATCATATCAAGGAGTACCAGATCTATTTCTTCTTTTTCCTTTCTAAATATTTCTACTGCTTCCTTGCCATTTACGGCTAAAATTACTTCGTATCCAAGATTTTCCAAAATTGCCTTTGCTATTATCCGCATAACTTCTTCGTCATCAACAACAAGGATTCTCCCGCTACCTTTCATTAATGCAGGAGCTTTCTTTTTTACTTGTTTTTCAACTCTTTGAAGCGGGAATAACAATGTAAAGGTTGTACCAATATTTTTTTTACTTTGTACACCTATAGCGCCACTATGTTGCTGGACAACGCCGTACACTGATGCAAGTCCTAGACCTGTCCCCTTGCCTTTTTCTTTGGTGGTAAAAAATGGATCGAATATTCTCGATAAATGTTCAGGTTGAATTCCCTCACCAGTATCACCAATTTCTATCTTTATATATCTGCCAGGCTGAAGTATGAAACTTGAAGCATTGCAGTATTCTTCGTCAATCTCAACAACCTGAGTGGCTATAGTAAGTTTCCCACCTTCAGGCATTGCTTGGGAACCATTGATACACAGATTTAAGATGGCATTCTGGAGCTGGGATGGGTCACCTATAATTATGCGCTCATTAGCTGATAAATCTTTAGCGACGCTCACTCGTTTATCTACTGTATTCTTAAAAAGTACCAAGGTATCGAGTATAATTTCATGAATATCTATGGGAGTAGATGATTTAGGGTTACGTCGTGAAAAATTCAACAACTGTTCTGTTAAAGTTGATGCCCGGCTAGCTGATTTAACGATGAGTTTTTGATATTCGTTGGTTTCAGAATCCTTGGGAAGGTGGAGAGCAAGCATTTCTGCCGCCCCTAAAATACCACCAAGCATATTGTTAAAATCATGTGCTACACCTCCTGCTAATGTTCCCAGGGCTTCAAG
>CAZWVC010000153.1:0-9678 GCA_964637245.1 uncultured Desulfocapsaceae bacterium | reverse complement strand
AGGATATCTGGTGAAGCCTGCCGGAGACGGCCCATTCCCTGCAGTCCTGGTTGTTCACGAGAATAGAGGACTAAACCCTTACATAGAAGATGTTGCCCGCCGCGCTGCTGTCGAAGGTTTTCTAGCTTTTGCCCCTGACGGACTTTCACCGATCGGCGGTTATCCAGGAAATGATGATGATGGCAAGGTTATGCAAAAATCACTAGACGGAGATAAACTGTTTACAGATATGCTAAACAGTGCCAAATTTCTCAAATCCCATAAGTTGTCCAATGGGAAATTAGGAGCGACCGGGTTCTGTTATGGTGGCGGGGTGGTAAACAAACTAGCTGTCGTCATGGGAACGGATTTAAATGCCGGTGTCCCTTTCTATGGTAGAGCTCCAAAAACCGAAGACGTAGCGAACATCAAGGCTCCTATGATGATACAATACGCTGAGGACGACCCCCGAGTCAATGCCACACAAGTAGATTATCGCAAAGCTTTAGAAGCGAATAATAAGAATTTTGTAATGTATACGTATGAAGGGACACGCCACGGGTTTCATAACAATTCGACGCCTCGTTACAACAAAGAACAGGCGAAGGTTGCCTGGGATCGTACCATGGCTTTTTTCAAGGAACATCTTTCATAATAGAATATTGACGAAGAGGTTGAAGAAAAAGGTTGTCCTGCCTGAAGGCGACCTTTTTCTCTTTTTATTGAGATTGACAACCTAAATTGTCGCATCGTCTATATTTTGTTACGTATCCTCCTGTATATCAAAATAATTTGTTGTTCTGAATAACCTAATAACAGAAAAGCAATTTGAGATTCGAGCTGATCCAAGAACGATAAAGTATTTCCGAGATTGCTAAATCTTACGGAAGTAAATGAGTTAACATTTGCGGATTCATATGGAGTCAGGTGGGATTCATCAGAAAATAATACCAGATATCAACCATACAACCGATAGGCCTGAAATGGGGTGACATTTAAGTAATTTTTCCGTCAAAAAGAAGAAATCTTCTCAACGTTCTATTCAAGAACACCTGATCAATCTTGACATGGCACAATTGATAGATTAAACTATCAATCATGCCAAAAAAAAGAACATCCATAACTCGAAATATCATTACCGTGGCTGAACAACTCTACCAAGAAATTGGTGAGAGGTTCACTATGAGCGACCTTGAGATACGAACCGGTGTGTCCCGTACCTCCATTTACCGGAATGTCGGCAACAAAGCAGTAATACTGGAGAAGCTGGCCCAGCATCGAGGTACACCGTATACAAAAGTGGACCTCAGGCACCACATCCTTTTGGCTTCTCGCAGAGTCTTTGGCAAATTTGGCATTCTCGCTGCAACTATTGAGCACATAGCGATGGAGGCGGATGTAGGCGTTGCCACGGTGTATCGCCTCTTTGGTGATAAAGAAAATCTCATCAAAGAATTTATATCAGAGATTACCCCACGTGAAGTTCTACGGGAACGTGCTCTCCACCCCAGTGATGATATCGTTGCTGATCTGGAATATATCCTTGAAGCAGCACTTGTTTTTTTTATTGAGTACCGCGATATAATCCGGATCATTCTGCTGGGGAGTGAAACAGAACGACATTATTTCGAAAAGTTCCAGAACCGTTCGGATTCAACCCTGGATCGTATGGCCTCATATTTTCAGTATCAACTTGATAATGACCGATTGAACACAGATTGTTCAGCTCATGAACTAGCCCTTGCTCTGATGGGATTGATAATCTCATTTGCTGTTATTGGCCCACATCACTATGGCACACAATTGACTCATCCAAAAGATATGAGCAAAAAAATTACAGAACTGTTTCTGGGTGATCTGAGGAAAAACCTATAATGACATCATATACCATTAACTTTAACCAGATTAGCA
The DNA here is from genome assembly GCA_964637245.1 of uncultured Desulfocapsaceae bacterium. Taxonomy (GTDB): domain Bacteria; phylum Desulfobacterota; class Desulfobulbia; order Desulfobulbales; family Desulfocapsaceae; genus Desulfopila_A. Next base: position 7,788 of record CAZWVC010000153.1, on the reverse strand, counting down.
AAGCAGAAATAGCAATAGTGGGGGGAAAAGGTGCTAATCTGGGTGAACTTACCAATGCTGGATTCAAGGTTCCTCCAGGTTTTTGTATTACCACCAGAGCTTATTCATGCTTTATGGCAGAAGCATCAACAGATATCTATAGCTGGCTGGAAGGGGTTTCCGCAAGCGACCTGCAGAAATTGCGTGAAACTGGGCACAGGATACGCGAGTATTTGGCGACTCTATCACTTCCGGAAGAAGTTGCAGAGGCGATAATAGAGATGTGGCATGAACATGGTGAAGAGTACTCCTATGCAGTGCGTTCCTCGGCAACAGCAGAAGACTTGCCCTACGCCTCATTTGCCGGTCAGCAGGACACTTATCTCAATATCAGCGGTAGAGTCTATCTTTTAAATAAGGTGAAAGATTGCTTTATCTCACTTTTTACCGACAGGGCAATATTATACCGAATACAAAACGGTTTTGATCATCACAAGGTCGCGCTCAGCGTTATTGTGCAGCAGATGGTGCAATCTGAGGTTTCCGGAATACTCTTTACAGCTGATCCGCTAAGCGGAAATCGTAACACCATTTCGATTGATGCAAGTTTTGGCCTGGGTGAAGCCCTCGTTTCAGGCCTTGTCTCAGCCGATCTTTATCAAGTTGATAAACGAACCAACGCAATTATAAAGAAAACTATTGCCGAGAAGACACTCGCTATTCGATCTCTAAAAAGCGGTGGTGTTGAGCAGATTAATCTTGATACAGCAGCTAAAACCAGAGTTGCTCTTACCGATGAGCAGATAGTAAAACTTGCAGGCCTGGGTCATGCCATTGAAGAACACTATGGAGTCCCTCAGGATATCGAATGGGCGAGAGCAGGTGGAGAGTTCTATATTACCCAATCACGCCCTATTACCTCTCTTTATCCACTGCCGGAGCCACCACCATCAGATGAAGGGCTCAGTGTCTATGTCAGTCTCTCGCACGCTCAAGTAATGACTGATGCGATGCCGCCATTATCAATTTCCGTTCTTTGTACGCTTATTCCCTTAGGGAGAAAGGAAGGTGAAATAGAAACCACAAGTATTCAATCTGCCGGCGGACGTCTCTTCGCAGATCTGTCGAAGATTTTGCGTCACCCCCTTGGTCGACGTATTGTCATGAAAGTCTTCCCCATTGCAGACCAGCTTATTGCAAAGGCACTTGAGGAGGTAGTAAAGAGCGAAGGGTTTCTCTCCCATGGCAGAAGTTTCAATCCTGTACGTCTTCTGCCGAAAATACTACCCAATATGCAAAAGATGTTGGCGATGTTGTTATGGGGAAAGCCAGAAGGTATCACTGAAAAGACATCAGAATATATTAAAGAATATGTTTTGGAAGTGAAGAAAAAAATACAAGCTCAAGAAAACATCTCCCTTCAACTCAAGACAGGGATTGATGCGTTGCACCAACTGCCAAAGCCGGTCATGAGCTGGGCACCCTATTTTGTCCTGGGTGGAATTGCAGGTCATTTAATTGCATTGCTCATGCGTAATAGAGGCAATAAAGATGATGTAACCGCCATAGGTCGAGGAATGTCGGGCAATGTGACGACAGAAATGAGCCTTGCTGTGGGTGATCTTGCAGATTTGGCCAGAGCATCGGAGTCAATAAGAGAATGTCTTTGCAACACCAAGATTGCAGCGGTGAATCGGATAGACAAGGTAAGGCGTATGGAGGATGGAGAAGCCTTCAGCAGAGCTTGGCAAGCGTTTCTTGAAGATTATGGTGCAAGAAGTCCTTCAGAGATCGATCTCAGCCTACCTCGTTGGGCAGAAGATCCTTCATCTGTGTTGCAAATGGTTGTTAATTCCCTTGTGGGCAGTGAGACCGGAGCGCACCAAAAGCACTTCAACAAGCTGGTCAAAGAGGGGGAAGAAGCATCTCAGCAACTGGTAGAGGCAGCCCGTGAAGGACTATTCGGGATACCAAGAAGCTTGTTGATTCGCCGTCTGTTACGCCTTACCCGAAATCTTACTCAGCTAAGAGAACATCATAAATTTTTTGGCGTTCAGATCATGGCTCTACTCAAACCAATTTTATTGAACGCTGGCAAAGAGTTGACGAGTAGGGGGCTGATTAAAAAACAGAAAGATATCTGGTTCTTGCGTTTACCGGAGATAATTAGTGCTCTGCAGTCAAATACTGCGGATCTTAAAACACTTATCGAAAAAAGACGAATTGCTTTTACACATTATCAAACGCTTACCCCGCCCAGAGTTATGACAAGCGATGGGGAGATTCCAGTTGTCAAGTTGGATGGAGGCAGCGCACCCCAGGATGCCTTGCTTGGCAGCCCGGTATCCGCAGGAGTTGTTGAAGGTGTGGTCAGAGTAGTAACCGACCCAAGCATACAAGCACTCAATCCTGGTGAGATTCTGGTTGCACCCTTCACTGATCCGGGCTGGACTCCATTATTTGTTAATGCAGGAGGATTGATTACCGAGGTAGGTGGATTGATGACGCATGGCTCGGTTGTAGCTCGGGAGTACGGTATTCCGGCAGTTGTAGGAGTAATTGAAGCAACATCGCATCTAAAAAATAGGCAAGTAGTCCGGGTCAATGGTGATGAGGGCTATGTGGAAATCCTTGATGATCCAAATGAAGAGTCCAGGGAGAGTCGCTGATGAAGATCACCGCGATTTCTCTGCTATTTGCTTTGTGTGCGCTGATGGGGCTGGCATTATACCAGGGTGTAGACACTTTCACTCTCGGACTACGCAATTCATTTAATCAGCTCCTTCGCTTTTTTCCGGTTCTCATTGTGGCAATCCTTGTTGCCGGTTACACGGAAACGTTGCTTCCTAAGAAGATTGTCGAACACTGGTTATCCGATTCATCTGGTTGGCGGGGGATAGGCATTGCATGGTTGGCGGGAATTCTTACTCCAGGGGGCAGCATAATCGGCTTGCCATTGGTTGCGGCGATGTATAAGTCGGGGGTTGGTGTTAGTGTGCTGATGACCTATACCACTTCTTTTGCAACTCTATCACTATTAAGAGTTCCCCTTGAGGTTGGTTTTTATGGCTGGCGATTAACCGGACTTCGTGTAGCGGTTTCTGTTGTCTTGCCTCTAATCGCAGGAGGGCTGACTCAACTTCTCCTGAGTTTTACGAACGGCAAGGTATAGGCCGTTGAATTGACACTATTGATCTGTAAGCATTTAACAGATTAGCTGGTGACCATTCTGCGACGCCTAGACTAGAGTGCTGATATTACCACGGTCAAACTAGTCTTTTTAAAACTTCCCTTAAACGAACTCCACCACTGTATTAAGAAAAGTATGTTGTTCTCGAAACCTAACAACCGAAAGCTCCTTGAGTTTTGAGAATATCCAAGATGTTGGCGAAATTAAATTTCTCCCTCTTGAATGAAATGCTCTTTGGTAATCAAAAATCTTCAAACACGCCTTCTTTTGCCAGTTTTGTTAATTAGGCCAAGTGGAAAATACCAGGAAGTATCTTAGACTGATATGTTTGAGAGGCTGTTAGTATTACCAATGAAAACCTGAAAGTTTGGCAATAGTTTATATATAGGGAAAATTAGCTTATTTGCTTCTCATCACGTTATAGAAGGATCAATCCAGGAAATGTACAGAGAGTAAGTACATCAAAAGGTTTGGTCAGAAACTGTTTAAGAAAATAAATAATTACCCCGCTAAGAGCCAGATGCCAACACCACACATCAGCACACCGGCAATACGATTTAGCACTTGCACATTGCCTGATCTGTTTAAGAACGTTCGTAAAGATTTACCGCCACCCGCATACAGCAACAGACAACAGAATTCGATAACGAGTATAATGCAAACCAATACAATCAGTTGTGGTTTTAGTGGAATTTTAGCATCAATAAAAGGAGGGAGCAGCGACACCATAAATGCCCATCCCTTCGGGTTGGCAATAGCGGTTACAAAGCCCTGGACTATGAGAGCACTACGACTTGTCTTTTTTACCGTATCCATATCATCCTTTACAGCCATAGATCCTTTCGATCTCCAAAGCTGCCACCCCAGATAAATAAGATACATTCCTCCTCCCAGCTTTAATGCCAGATAGAGACTCGGATAATTCAGCATTACAGAGGCGACGCCTATCACGGCAGCCACAGAGACAATGGCAACACCTGTGAGCTCGCCAAGCATCATCCACAGCGCTCGACGAACACCGATGGTCATCCCCAAGGTAAGCGACAAAGTCATGCACATCCCCGGTGTGGCCGAGACAAAGAGAAAAGTTGGTATAAATAATGATAACAGCGCGATATTGATTTGATAGTTCATATTTATCTGCCCACTCCTACATAATAAGAAACATATGCAACCAACCGAACCGATATCACTGATTGCTGCAAGTCAAATATCACTCCAGCCTGTCTTGTACCATATAAAGGTTCCTTTTAATAAAAGAAAATGGGGCAGCTTTCGCCACTTTCATCCTGATCAGGAATAAGGTTCAACTGTAATTTTGAATTACTCCTTATGATTGGCAAGGCTAACCCTTGCTCCTCAATTTGATTTTCATTTAATAGGGATTGAAAACGTAGCCGTTCTTCACATCAAGCCATTACAAAATACCCCTTGACCCTGAAGTAAACTTCAGTGTTTATAGTTATGTTACGTTCTGATATGAAAAAGCAATAGGGTGGCAGAATGAGAATCGGTGAAGTATCGAAATCAGTGGGTATAACCGTTGAAGCCATTAGGTTTTATGAAAAAGAGGGTTTAATAGATGCTCCTTCCAGAAGCAAGTCTGGGTATCGAGACTAATCTGTAGATAAGGCAAAGAAAATTTCTTTCATCACGAAGGCAAAACAGCTTGGTTTTTCCTTGAACGAAATAAAGGAGCTCATGGAATTACGTTACACACCAGGGGCAAAGTGCGGTGATATAAAACATAAAGCTGAAAAAAAAGTGGCTATAATAAGCGAGCGCATTGATTTGTTAATAAAGGTCAGAGAATCACTTGAGGAACTTATAAACTCATGCACAGAAGAACTTCCCGTCTCAACATGCCCTATAATCAAGATGATGTGCGAAGATAATATGGATACTAATTAATTGGTTATGGAAGATCTTGTCAAAATAGAGGCACTATTTGCTCCTGGCTGTGATTCACGTGATACCACTCTTCTCATGATTGATAAGGTGGCAAAAGGCCAAGGCTTAATGGTAGATCTGAAAGAAACAACTATTAGCTCGCTTCCAGAAGCGACGCAAGCCAGATTCCTCGGTTCACCATCAGTTCGAGTCGATGGGCAAGATATTGAAACAACGTCCGCAGGTAAGACAGACTATGGTGTCGGCTGAAGAGTATATCTCAATGAAGCGGGTCGCTTCTCAAAGACAATACCTGAACCTCTATTATTAACCGCATTGGCTAAATATGCAGCCAATAAAACAACATGAGAGAGAAATGGAAGAACTAATTTGCTACTGTTTTAATTATACATTCTCTGATATTGAATCAGATGTGAAGAAGAACGGTAAATCAATAATTGAAGAAAGAATTATTTCTGAAAAAAAGGTGGGAAGCTGCCAATGCGAAACGAAGAATCCAAAAGGCAGGTGATGTATAGGTGATGTCCGCAGGGCTGTGGACACAATAATGAAAAAGGAAGGTATTTCACGGGGTGTAACTATTCCGTTTATGCAGTCCTAAACTGATGAGATGGCTATGATAACAGAGCATTATACAGGTATCGGAGCCATTGTATCCTCACGGTTAATTGCTTCCTGCTGTATAGGACCAGCCGTTTTTGTCATCTTTGGGACTTTCATCAGTTTTCTTATTTGGTTTAAGGTGTTGGAGCCATATCAGAGTTACCTCCCTATCTTAGCTGGATTTATCATTTTGACTACTTATGGGCTGTTTCAAGTAATGAGAAAACGGAGATAAACATTGAAGACATTTACTCAATTAGATGAAAAGGATGCCCCGAACATTCATGGAATGTTGGATGATGAAGAACATAAACTCAGGTCAATTTTGTTAAATCAAATTGTTCAGTCATCTGGTGCAGTCGATTTTTCTGAATTAACTCTTCAGGCAATGGCCGCAGGTATCAATGTTACCTCAGCCCTGAAAGGATTAATAGACAAAGGGCTTGCTGCGATGCAAGATGGAGGGAAAATTACGGGTTTATATCCTCTTTCAACACTACCCACCAACCATCGAGTTCAGATTAAGGGTGGGAACTCTGTTTATGCAATGTGCGCAATTGACTCGTTGGGAGTTGCTTACGAGTTGGAAAAAGATGTGGTAATATCCTCCTCATGCTCTTATTGTAAGCGCAATATAATCATTGAAATTGTTGAGGAGAAAGTTTCAATGGTTACACCTGATACGGCACTTGCGTTACATGTCTCTCTGAGCGATTACAAAGACTGGGCCAGTACGTGCTGAAACAACATGAATTTCTTCTGTACGGAGAAACATGTTGAAGAGTGGTTGTCAAAAAAAGAACTTAGTAAAAGCACATTTTATAGTTTGAATATTGCTGATGCGCTTGTGGTGGCAAAAAGAATATTTAAGAAAATTTATTAAATAAAATAGCTCGAAGGATTAAGTAAAATATGCAGTGTTTTGACCCTAAGAAAGACAGAACTATCGAAATAGGTGAAAAAAAATATCTTACAAACGACAAATTTTATTTGAGGACTTTTCTTGATTGGGATGAGGAGGTGCGAGATTGGCTTGCTTCAAAGGAAAGTGTAAATCTAGAAGCTGAACATATTTGTGCTATTGAGTTCATACGAAAAGATTTTGACAGAACAAAAGTACACCCGGTTGTACGTGCCGTTACATCGGAACTCAAAAAGCAATTTGGACCCCAAAAAGGTTCAGTACAATACTTTCACTCACTCTTTCCGCTCGGTATTCATCAGGCGTTCCTTATCGCAGGATTACCTATGCAAGAGCCTTGTTGTTAATCTAAAATGCTGGTTGCCAGTTCCAATCTTTATAACATCAACATATAGACCAACTTGAGACATCTACTGTAGATACGTAATAGATTTGACCTGAAACTGTGGTGCAATAGGTCACCAAAGCCCTGTTTTTACATAAGAAAAAACAGGATCTATTATATGTGTTGATGGTATATCTAAATCCGATATTCAACCTAACGCCTTATAACCAAAAGCTCCCATTAATTTTAAAATTATCCAAAAATATTTAGGCAGTGAAGTGATATCTCCGGTATTCGGAGTTACTTTTAAAAGTCTATTAAGATTGCTCCTTTGCTAGATTTCTGATCTAATCGAAACCAGTTCTCATAAATTGTTTGAGGCTGAATCTCTGCATTTCAAAGATGTGGATGGTGATATCATTGCGAGCCTCTTTTGCTATAAAAATAAACATGTTTATGGTGACAATCTGACGAACCTCTGCGTGCAAAGGTTTGCTGAATTATGAGTATTTTTTTTCGCAACCTTGACTAGAACGAACGGTCGTACTATTGTTTGTTCATGACTAAAGGACAGGACACCAAAAAAAGTATTCTTAAGGTAGCGTTAGACATGGCTAGTGAGTCGACTTTGGATTCAGTGACAATAGGAGCACTGGCAAAGGCTACAGGGATGTCTAAAAGTGGATTATTTGCCCATTTCCAGTCAAAAGAAAACCTTCAGATCGCCATACTTGAATATGCCGCCGAAGATTTTATCAATAATGTGGTCATCCCCGCACTGAGGAAAAAAGCTGGTATTCCAAGAATTAGGGCGCTGGTGGGGAACTGGATTCAGTGGGGAGCCAGATTAAGGGGTGG
>CAZWVC010000152.1:0-9815 GCA_964637245.1 uncultured Desulfocapsaceae bacterium | reverse complement strand
GGTCTGCGAGACATTAGCGTCGGCGCACTCATTGAACCGGGTGATCTGATTACCACCCTTGATGATGACAGTGTCATGAAACTCGATTTTAATGTTCCTGCCGTATATCTAGGAGTATTGCGCAGGGGACTCTCCATCGAAGCCAGGGCTTCAGCCTTTGCTGATAGGATTTTCAGCGGGGAGATCAGCAGTATCAACAGCAGGGTAGATCCTATAACACGAGCCATTACCGTAAGAGCTCTCATTGCCAATCCTGAGCTCCTTCTCAAACCAGGTCTGCTGATGCAGGTAACCCTCTTGAAAAATCCACGAACCGGTCTTGTTGTCCCTGAGGAAGCGTTGATCCCATCAGGAAAAAAGAATCATGTACTGGTTGTGACTGTGGATGAGAAAACGCCAAAGGCTCAGCGCAAAGAGGTGAAAATAGGAGTCCGACAATCTGGTCAGGTGGAGGTTATCGAGGGACTGCAGCTAGGAGATTATGTGATAACTCACGGGACTATCAGGGTCAGACCTGGCCAGCAGGTGGTCATACTTTCGCAAGAGCAGGGCGATGAGCCGCTTGAAAAGCTTCTCTCCAGCAAGAAGGAGAAAGCAGAACAATGATTTTATCTGATATTTCGGTAAAACGACCCGTTTTCGCAACGGTTCTTTCCTTATTACTGGTGGTGTTCGGTATAGTTGCATTTACCGGCCTGCCACTGCGTGAATATCCTGATATTGATCCGCCAATAGTCACCGTTGATACCATCTATCCAGGAGCCTCAGCCAATGTTGTTGAAACTCAGATAACAGAGCTTGTGGAAGAAAGGATTGCTGGAGTAGAGGGTATCAGTTCAATATCCTCGCGCAGCGAGGATGGCAGATCGCGGGTAACTATCGAGTTCACCACCGGCAGAGATATTGATGGCGCAGCCAATGACGTAAGAGACAGGGTGTCTGGGATCATTGATGACCTGCCGGATGAGGCTGATCCACCGGAGATCCAAAAGGTTGACTCAAATGATGATGTAATCATGTGGTTAAACTTGGTGAGCGACAGGCTTACGGTTCCTGAGTTGACCGATTATGCAGACAGGTATCTGGTGGACCGGTTTTCCGTGCTTGATGGGGTCTCTCGGGTCCGTCTTGGCGGCGGTCAAAGCTTCGCCATGCGCATCTGGCTGGAGCGCAATGCCATGGCAGCACGAGATATAACTGTGAGCGAAGTTGAAGACGCCTTGCGGGCAGAGAACCTTGAGCTTCCTGCTGGTACTATCGAATCGGCAGAGCGAAGCCTAACGGTACGAATAAACCGGGCTTTTCGTACTGCCGAAGATTTTCAGCAACTGGCAGTAAAGCGGGGTGAAGACGGCTATATTATCCGACTTGCAGATATAGCCAGGGTCGAACGTGGCACGGTGGAGAACCGTACTTTTTTCAGAGGTAATGGTGAGGCCATGATCGGGCTTGGCATTATCAAACAGTCCACTGCCAATACCATTGATGTTGCCAGGGCAGCCAAAGCGGAAAGATTACGCATAAATCCCAGCCTGCCTGAGGGGATGGAGATAAAGCAAAGCTATGATACCTCGGTTTTTGTTGAAGATGCTATTGCAGAAGTCTATAAAACTTTGTTAATAGCCATTGGCCTGGTAATTCTGGTTATATTTCTATTCCTCGGCAACCTGCGAGCAACAGTTGTGCCGGCAGTGACAGTTCCGGTATCCATTACCGCTACCTTCATCGCCTTAAACATCTTCGGATTTTCGGTAAATCTTCTTACTCTGCTTGCCTTGGTGTTGGCAATTGGCCTGCTGGTTGATGACGGTATAGTTGTACTGGAAAATATCTATCGTCGTATCGATGAATATGGTGAAACCCCGCTTTTAGCAGCATTTCGTGGAACCCGTCAGGTGGGATTTGCGGTGGTAGCAACCACCCTGGTGCTCATTGCTGTTTTTGTCCCGATTGCTTTTCTCCAAGGAGACGTTGGTCGACTTTTCTCGGAGTTTGCCCTGACCATGGCAGCGGCGGTGAGCTTTTCCAGTGTAGTGGCTTTGAGCCTTTCCCCAATGCTGGCATCCGTTCTGCTCAAACAGAAAAAAAAGCACAGTCAGAAAAAACCTCAGATAGAGAGGTTTTACCGCTGGATTCGCAGGAGCTACCGCAGAGCCCTAAAAAATTCGCTGAAACATCCGGCAATAGTACTTTTCTTCTTTGCTGGTATCCTGGGGTCTGCATTCTGGCTGTATAACAATATCGCCACCGAGTATGCCCCAAAAGAGGATCGTGGGGCATTTTTCATAATTGTCAACGGACCTGAAGGGGCAACCTATGCCTATATGGAAGAATATATGGATGAAATCGAGAGGAGACTGATGCCTCTGGTTGAATCTGGCGAGGCTACCCGATTGCTGGTGCGCACGCCGCGTTCTTTTGGCAATTTATCAAATTTTAATAGCGGGATCGTCATCATTGTGCTCAACCTCTGGAGTGAGAGACGCTCTGCCTGGGAAATAATGAGCGAGGTGCGCTCATTAATGGGAGGACTGCCGGGTGTAAGGGCCTTTCCAATTATGCGCCAGGGTTTTGGTGCCTCGATTCAGAAACCAGTACAATTTGTTATTGGAGGCGGTACCTATCAAGAACTAGCCGAATGGCGCGATATCTTGCTTGCCAAAGTCAGGGAGGACAATCCCGGATTGGTAGGATTGGACTGGGATTATAAAGAAACCAAGCCTCAGCTTCAGGTGAATATCGATTATGTCCGGGCAGCTGAACTGGGGGTAACAATCGGCACCATCGGACGCAGCCTGGAAACTATGTTTGGATCCCGAAGGGTGACAACCTTTATTGAAGAAGGTGAAGAGTATGATGTTATAGTTGAAGGTGAGCGTGACAGCCAACGCACCCCCACTGATCTTCAATCTGTGTATGTTCGCTCACTGCGCACTGATCAATTGATTCCACTTTCCAACCTGGTCTCGCTGGAGGAGTTTGCCGATTCAAGCACGCTCAACCGCTACAACCGGGTAAGAGCAATTACCCTCCAGGCAAATCTTGCCGATGAGTTGGCTTTGGGGGCGGCGCTGGGCTATCTTGAAGATCTTGTAAAAGAACATTTGCCTGAAAAGGTGATCGTTGATTATAAAGGTATATCGCAGGATTATAAGGGGTCTTCCCAATCGATTGTCTTTGTTTTTTTCTTGGGTCTTATCGTTGTTTTCCTGGTTCTTGCCGCCCAGTTTGAGAGTTTTATTCATCCTTTCGTTATTATGCTCACCGTTCCTCTTGCCATGGCTGGCGGATTGCTTGGTCTCTACCTGACCGGCTCAACCCTTAATCTCTACAGCCAGATTGGTTTGGTAATGCTTATAGGGCTGGCTGCAAAAAACGGAATTCTGATAGTTGAGTTCATTAATCAACTTCGTGCAGCAAATCTCTCATTTTATCGTGCAATTTTGCAGGCTGCTGAAGTGCGCCTGCGACCGATAGCAATGACTGGCATAACAACTGCCGCTGGAGCGGTTCCACTTATTCTGTCATCAGGAGCGGGTGCTGAAACCCGTATGGTCATAGGTGTTGTTGTTCTTGCTGGGGTGTTGACTGCGACAATCTTCACATTATTTGTCGTTCCGGTGGCTTATAGCCTTCTAGCGCGCAATACTACCACAGCAGATGAACGAGCCAATCGCCTCAAAGCAGAAATGGAGCAAATAAACTAGACCTTGGACATTTTAATCATGATATTAGGAAGAAATGATTATTATCTATGCTGATCCGTGACGCATATGACGCATAAACATAACAACGAGGTTACTTTTATGAAAAGATTGCTCTATATCCTCTCTTTTCTACTCATCACAGCATGTGCAACCAGCCCAACCGGAAGAAACCAGCTTATGCTCGTTTCCCCTGAGTCGGCAATTAATGCCTCTCGCCAAGCCTACACCCAGACTCTACTTCCCCACGCCAAGGAGGGGAAGATAGATAGTGATCCGGCAGTTGCCAGAAGAGTACGCACTATAACTGGCAGAATCATAGCCCAGGCAATTGATCAGTATCCGCAAACCAAAGACTGGGAGTGGAGTGTCAAGGTAGTTGATGAGCCGGAATCGGTTAATGCCTGGTGCATGGCTGGGGGAAAGATGGCAATATATACCGGTCTGATCGAAAAGGTCAATCCCACCGATGATGAACTTGCCCAGGTCATGGCCCATGAGGTTTCCCATGCCCTCGCCAACCATACTGCCGAAAAGATGTCCGTGGCAATGGCCAGCCAGATTGGCCTTTTCGGAGTCGCCGTTGCCGCTGGCGATAGCGACTATGCTGGTCTTGCCCTCACCGGGAGTGCCTTGGCAGCAGCCCTGGCAATTAACCTGCCGAACAGCCGAGGGGCAGAAACCGAAGCAGATCTGATGGGAATCGAACTTGCTGCACGAGCTGGCTATGATCCGCGTTCAGCAGCAACTCTCTGGGCCAAGATGGCCGAGGTTGGCGGCTCATCTCCACCACAATTTCTCAGCACCCACCCAGCCCCGCAAAACAGGCAGGAGACCCTCGCAAAGCTAGCTGATGAGATGATGCCCTATTATCTCGCAAAAGGTGAACGACCTGTGTATCAGTTTAAATAACTATGCAGAATTCACCAAGTGTTATTTCTGAATATTCCGGTAGCATCTGAAAGCCTAGGAAAGATGCTACCCAATTTGGATTGATCGATTGTTGAATCGTTAATCCTACTTCGTTTCGCAACTCCTTTTTGTTAAATCTCATGATAGTAGCTTTAGATTTGGGATAGATTCAGTCTGTCCCCTAAAACTCGTTTTTATACAAAAGAGCAGGTAAAAAGATAGGCCAGGAAAAGCCAAGATTATAGGGGCCAATGTCTGCACCGCCAGCTGCCGGCAAGCCAACATATGTTCCACTATTGATGAGCGGACTGTTTGTCGCCGGTGTATAGTCACCGTTGGCCGCGTCTTTCAGCAGCAGCATAGATAGATCCATGGTCATATTACTGCCCTGGTCATCCAGGATCGGATGGGTTCCACCACGACCTGATCCAAATCCTTCTGTGGCAACATTGTGAGAATAATGGATCACGTAACTCGAAGTTGCCTGATAATATTGAACAAAATCAAGGAAGAGGTTGTTTTTCATATGTACGGTGACGCTTCGTGAGTCTCCTCGGCCTCGTAGGGTAGTTCCAGTGTTAGTGATAAGGTTGTTATAGATGTAAAAAACAGAACCTTCTTGGCCAAGACTGACACCGTATTCATAATTATCGATGATGTTGTGGTGCATACGGACACCCCTTGCACTCTTCAGGGCAAATTCAGAGCCAATTGGTGGAGTCTCTTGACCACTCCCTATAAAGGTATTGTAACGGACGATATCTCCATAACCATTGTTGGTGAAACCAAAGTTGTCATTTGGTCCACTTAATATCTCGTTATGTTCAAAAATTCCGTTTGACGTCTTATTAGGAATATCATCCTCAGTGGTGCATGGAGTATGGAGATTGTCATAGCAGTCATGTGCGCAGTGGGAAGAAATAAACGCACCTTTAGGCCCGCAGGTATTGGAGTGGTCGAGTTTGTTATGATGAACATGGTAATTGGGCGCCCAGCAATTTAGCTGAATCGCGTCCCCTTTGCCATCACATTGATCCCCCGAAACCATGTCTGTTTCGCTGATGTCGTTATAGGCAATTTCTATATTTTCTCCGCTGCCATAGAATGCCTCTAGTCCACAGCGGGCAATCGTATTATTGAGGATTTTTATGTTGCGTCCGCTCCCTGTTATGCAATGCCAGTCTTCAGAGACAATATCATGGATATAACAGTTCTTTATGGTGATGTGACTGGTTACTTTTTGATCCAACTGGGAATAATCCTGAAACAAGATTCCGAAGCTCATAGTTCCACTAATCTCGAATGAATCTATAACAATGTGAGAGCGATAACGCGCCCGAATGGAAGCATGAATTCCATATGGCCCTGTGGTTGCATGAATATGAGGTCGTGGTCCTTCACCATAACTTGAGTAAGTAATTGGTGCTCCCTCAGCACCGTCCTGGAGAATATCTATGGAATAATTCCAGGTATCTCCTCGTTTAAAGAGAATAAAGTCGCCTGGAGCAAATGTTACCTCTGGAAATTTTTCCGCATTCTGCCAAGCGGTTTGCGGCGAAAGGCCATTATTACTATTGCTGCCCATGGATGAGGACACATAATAGGTTGCCGCCATGGCACTACTGAACATAAGAATAATGTTCAGACTGAGGATTAAAAGGATTAGGTTTATTAATAGTTTTTTCATATGATACGTTTCATTTGCTGTGCAATCTCTTTAATCACGTTTACAAGAACGTCACTATAACGGTTTCATTTTATCTTGCAACAAAGAAGTGTTAGGCGATTGGGGGAAACAGGGGACGGAAACAGGGGACAGACCAGAATGGCGCTAGTTTAAGCCTTTTTTTTTAGCCTAAAACAAGCTGAAAATATTGAGAAAATATGTTAGGTTCAGCCATGAAAAACTTAACAAAACCTAACTCAATGTTGCCCGGATTTTACCTGCCTCGTCGAGGCCGACGACCTCACTCAGTACAGAAGGTATTTGCTGACAAAATTACCTCTTTAAGACAGAAGTCTTTTCAGCAGATTGGACAAATTTTCGGGCGTTTTGTTCCAAGTGAACGACTCAAACCAGAGCCCTCCGGCGCAATGAGTCGTAGAACTATTTTCTCCAAAGAAAATACCTTCTGGGCCTTTTTCGGGCAGATCCTGGATGCAGATGGCGGTTGCAAAGAGGTCGTGAGAAAACTTCAATCATATACATCAATTAACAGTATCAGAATACCTTCATCTTCGACTGCATCATATTGTACAGCTCGCAAGAAACTTGATGAGCCAACTCTTGTAAATATTTACGAACACACAGCAAACCAAGGTGATCAGCCTAACCGAAGTGGCCTGTTAAATAAACGGCGTATCATTGTTGTTGATGGAACAGGACTCAGCATGCCAGACACCGCGGAAAACCAAGAAGTATGGCCTCAAACTGCCATGCAAAAACCTGGGTGTGGGTTTCCTTCTGCACGTATATTGGGATGTTTCTCACTTGAAAGCGGATCTTTGCTCAGTTATGCAATTGGAAACAAGAAGAAGCAAGAATTACCATTATTGCGTGAGCAGTGGCAAACATTCAAAGCTGGTGATGTTTTTCTTGGAGACAAGGGTTTTTGTAGTTATTACGACCAAGTAAAACTTAAAGAGAAGAAAGTTGACAGCATTATTACACTTGCTCGAAGAAAGCCGGTTAGCCCAAAAGCAAGTATTAAGGCATTTCGCTCAGACGATCTGCTGACAAAATGGAATCGACCTGTCTACAATAGAAAGCTCTCCTACTCCAGGGAAACCTGGGAGGAGCTACCTTCAGAACTGTTATTGCGACAAATTAAAGTTATTGTTAATCGGCCAGGATTCAGGCCAAAGATATTTTACATCGTAACAACATTACTCGACCCAGCGGAATATCCACACGAAGAGATTGCTCTGGCTTACTTGAAAAGATGGGAGGTGGAGCTTTTTTTTCGTGACATCAAAACGACTATGGGGATGGATATCCTGCGCTGCCAATCACCTGATATGATACGCAAGGAAATCCTCATGAACTTTATCGCCTACAACTGTATTCGTAGGCTTATGTATGAGGCTGCAGACAAGGCAGGTATTCCAGTCAGGCTGGTGAGTTTCAAAGGAAGTTTACAGGCCGTTCGAAACTGGGAACCGTATCTTAACTGCGATACATTGAGTAATGGAGAAAAACAAAAATTCCTCAATGACCTATACTCCGCTGTCACCGGTTTACTGATCAAACAGAGGCCTGGTCGCAGAGAACCGAGATGTCTAAAACGGCGCCCTAAAAACTACCAGCGAATGACAAAACCAAGGCATGAAATGGTGGAAATAGAGCATCGAAGCAAACACAAAAAAGCAGCTTAAACTAGCGCCATTCGGGACAGACCACGATTTTCTTCGATTTTCTTAGGTTTACTGAGATTTAACTGTGGTCTGTCTCTTAATTATTAAGCTGGATGATATACTAATCAGTACGAATAATTTTCCTTGCTAGTGGGTAAGCCAAAATTGCTAGTACAACCCATGCTATGCCCAAATAGGTCATGATATTGTCTGGTGCTTTTATTTTCAGGCTCCCCAGTATAAAAACCAAAACAAGAAGAACACCAGAACTCATAATAAAGGAGGCTATTATATATTTCATATTTATTACCGTAGGCTATTTTACGTGGAAATCACCGGCGAGCTTTATCGAGTCCGAACGTAGCGTAGCGGAGTGTTCATAAACGCTTGGTTAGACATATTATTATTGCTTTTAATTTGGGCTTATTTGGCTTTGAGGAGAATATTTCTTTACTTCCTTCTCTATTAGTTTTCCTGTCTTTTCTTTCACCATTTTCATATTAAATCTCATTTGGAGATTTAACCAGAACTCTGGTTCAATACCGAAATATTTGCCTAGACGCAGTGCGGTGTCTGTTGTTAATTCACGTTTTCCATTTATAATTTGATTAATTCTGTTTGGTGGTACATTTATATCTCTGGCAAGCTTTGCTTGAGAGATGCCTAGTGGCTCAAGAAATTCTTCTAAAAGAATGTTACCTGGAGTTATTGGGGGGAGTTTTTTTGCCATATTTGCCTCCTTAGTGATAGTCTACAATTTCAACTTCATATGTATTCCCTTCTAGCCATTTGAAACAAATACGCCATTGGGAGTCAATTCGAATACTGTATTGTCCTTTTCGGTCACCTTTTAATGCCTCTAAACGGTTGCCAGGCGAGACTTTCAAACCTTCTAATGAGACTGAAGCATTTAATATTTCTAGTTTCATTCGTGCTTTTCTAGAAATGCTCCGGAATTTCTTTACATCACGATCGCTAAAGAGCTTTTCCGTATCTTTGCATTTAAAAGATTTTATCATACCTACATATTATTACGCATGACGTAATACGTCAAGGTTTTGTTTTGGGGTCTAACGAGTCTGTAGGAAAACTCATTTTTAAAATTGGTTTCTTGCCTGATTGAATACTTTCAATTTAGGGCCAAACTTTATTGTTTCTATATAGTTACATTTTGTGCGTTGTTTTTGCTATCAAAATCATAACAGATGCTTGCACTTGAGCTTCTACTCCATTCTGTTACCTCTTGTTTTGCTTATATCGTTGCAGTCATTCCATATTTGAACACCTTTTTCAGGTTATGGACAAGACAAAACAACAGCCATTGATTATTTACCTTGGTCTTGCCTCGTAAACTGAAACGATTCAGTCCCATTACATGTCTGATATGGGCAAATGGCGGTTCTGCTGAGGCGATCCTTTTGGCATAGATTGCCTTGCCAATAACCGAATCGAGTTTGGTTTTCATTTTCTCCGCATAGGTGGCAGGTGTATTTTTGCTAACGGCACCTAAGGCACAGGTTACCTGGCGTATCTCGGTTCGGTCTGGGTAACGAAGACACTGGGCTCGCAGTTTACAAGGCCGACAATGTTGTTTCTGGCCTGTAAATGCTGCCTGTTTGATACCTCTTCTTACCGGAAAGCCACTGCGATACATTCTCTTTCCAGCAGGGCAGATACAGAACTTGAGATCTGGGTCAAAGCTAAAATCAGCTGGCAGAAACCGCTTACGGGATTTATCAATTTTCCGTTTTTCTGCTATGGTGCCACTCCATTCTTTGGAAGCATTGCTTGGCATTTTGCAGCCATCAATGGCAAACATCTCCTTGCCGATCAAGCCGCGTTCAT
>CAZWVC010000151.1:0-9826 GCA_964637245.1 uncultured Desulfocapsaceae bacterium | reverse complement strand
GAATAACAAGCTCTAAGCTACAGGTGAGGCATGACAGGACACTAGTATGAGTATGGAAGCCGGCCTTTTTGAAGATACCGGCTGTTTTAATAAATAATCCTATTCCAATAAATACGTTGGTATTTGAAATTAGGAAAAAGAGAAATTTTTACCGGCAAATTGAATATTTTCAGCTGTTGGATTCATTGGCGCAACTGCATGAATGCCCCCACAGGATGGGCAAGCACCAACATAGGTTTGTAACTGAAATTTTGCTCCACATCCTTGGCAAATGGTTTCAATAGCTCCCCTATTTATGAACTGATCTCGAATTGTTCCACCGTGTGCATTGTACACAAATTCAACTAATTCTCTTCCTTTTGAAAAGGGACCGGCACCGCTACCGCCTCCACATCCACATCCAGACATAGGTAAACTCCTTATGTAGTATTGTCTTAATCTTTGCAACTTGACCATCTAATTCTTGAGGCTAAAATACATCAAAATAGCCTATGGATATATGACTTAAGTCAAGATCTGGAGAAAATAGAACGAGAGGAATACTGCATAACTGTTATGAGAAACATTCCAAAATGTTTCATTATCAGTAGTTTTAATTTTAGAGAAAATTTTAAGTATGATTGGTTGGGATGTAGAGAATGTTATCTTGCTAACTTTTAAGCGTTTTTCAGCAGATAATTAATTCAGCCTTGGTCTATCTGAATTCAAAATACACTCTGCAATCTGCTCCGCCACGGCGGTGAACGGTCTTGAAACTGTAACGGAAGCCTTTTTCCTGCGATGTTGAATACGCGTCTGGCATGAGATTGGCAATGCCGATTGCACCGACGGGATCATTATTTGCTCCAACAAGAGCCTTAGGTAAAGAGGAGATATGACCTGAGAGTTGATTTGTAAGATCAACTTTTTTTATGGCCTGGTTTGCTGCTTGTCTTCCAGCCTTCGCAGCCATTGCGTTTGCACCTTTTCTAACGGCATATTTACTCATTGTTTTGGTGCCCCGGGTGAGGGCGAAATCGACAGCAACTTTAGTCAAATTCTCGACAAAAGGACCACCATTATCAACTTCCCAGACGGTGACTTGTAGAGTCAGAGGTTGCGGTGTTCCTTGCCAGATTACTACATTTGCCCTGCGAGTTGAGCCTTTTTTAATATTTTCATATACCTTTGACCGTGATGGAAAAGCTTTTTTAGAATGGTGACCATTGTAATCGGTTACGATTGTATCGATGTGTATTTCATTTGCCGGATATATGAGGCTATCTACTTGCACACGGGGACACCACATGCCCTTATACACCAGGGCAACAGGTTGATTTCGCATACGTTCTTCATAACGAAGCTGGTCCTCAATATCCCAATACGCATCTCGTGCAGCCCGGCTAAATTCATTATTCTGCTTGAACTGCAGCACTATGTCAAAGTCCTGTTGGGCGACTTCAAGATTTCCCAGAGCCTCACTAGAAACACCCCTGAAATAATAGGCTTCGGCATCGTTTGGATTGATTTCTACGGCATCATTAAAAGCGTTTATGGCTTTACGGTGTTCCCTGCCATTTTGAAAATGAATTCCTTTCATGAAGTGGATATTTGCTAGATCCTCTCCCGCAAAAAAACCGGAATGCAGGGCGATATTGCAGTCAATCAATTTAGACCGATAGTTTCCACCATCCTGCATACATGAATCATAACTATTGTCAGCATTCTCTTCACTCATAAGCCCAGCACATCCAGAAAGGGCAAACAGTAAAACAATGATGATCGAAGAGTACCTGCGGTTTTTTATGAGAGTGTTTTTCATAGTGAGTAAATGTCACTATTGTAAGTGTTTCAAGACAGATAGGAATAGAAATTATCGGAGATAATGCCCTTTCATTTCCAATACAAATAAGCAGTGATACATTGGTTTGCCAGCACTTTGGAACATTTTTTTAGACTCAAGTATATTCAATAAAGAACTTTTGCCAGTAGCACAAAAGGGTACATATGTTCGCTCGAGATGATCGTGGGAGAAGAGGAAGAGAATCATGATTTTAAGGAGGATTTGTTAGCAAGAATTGTCATTGAAGAGGGATAAAATAGTTTGTCTCCCTTCATCTTTCCCAAAATAAGCATATTATATAATAACGAATCAATGGATTCATGTGAAATAAATGAACATAACTGAGAGTATATATAATTATGAGTATAATAAGTACAAAGGCCCATAAGACACTAGTCAAGAAGGGGGCTGACAAGGATAAATTTTTACGTATAATTGTGAAATCCGGTGGTTGTGCAGGAATGACCTATGATGCTGAAATTGATGAATTAATGCATCCAAATGAGACGGTTGTTGCTGTTGAGGATGGAATTACCATAGTAACCAATGCAGAAAGTAGAAGTTATCTTGATGGATTATCAATTGACTATTCTGATGATCTAATATCAGCAGGATTTCGCTTTAGTAATGAGAGCAATGATTCATCATGTGGTTGCGGTGCAAGTTTTACCGTAACAGGTTTCCCAATAATAGATAAAGAAGGGGTGACCTGTGGCTCTTGAACCTATCCCACTCCTGGGCGGAAAATCGGTACACTGTATCAATGAGCAACAAATGGATGAGGCTTGGCGTCTGGCAGAAAAAGATCCTGTCTCATCTCCTAAAATTCAACAAAGATTAAGAGAGGTTGAAGCAAATTTATCACGCAACGAGCAAGCTGCTTTAGCCTTTGTGATAATTCAGAAATTAAAGAAGTCATCTCCTGGGTGACACATTAGTTGTAGTAGTTCAGAATCTATCAGACAGGCATTACTATCCAGTCTTGATCTTACCTGACAATGCAGGACTCAAACACTTAAAGGATATTCAGGAAATATCTTTCAATCTCAATCATAAGATCCATGTCACAACCTGTCTGAATTATCCTTACCCTGAGTCATCACTCCTAAAGAATTGGGTTACATCATTGGGATCTAGTTGATGTTGTGCTATAAGTTAGTGACTTATCTATTTGCTGCCCCTGTAAAACTGAATAAATAACCAAATTACATTGACATAAGCTGACGTGAGCTGTAATATATAAAGAATACGATCAGTGAATTTGTTATTCAACTTTTTGATAATTAGGTACCATTTTCCACGCATCTCTGGTGCTAGTTCTACTTATCATACTTTTGTGCCCTTCGGCCATTTCTTCTGAGCCTATTTGCAGAAAATAAATCTTCGCAAGGCAGTTTTATTAGCTTTTTATGGAAGATGCTAATAACTCTGGACCACAAAATTCATATAAATACCTTATTTTCACCAAGGCCAAAGATCTGAATTCTCCTAAAGTACAGTTCAAAACATTGGATATATTATAATATTCATTTATTAAACAAGAAATTAGATCGATAATTAGTGTGTAAGGTCACATAAAATCAAAATTCTAGAGAGGTAGCAATGGTAAGTACTTTGTACGAAGGTCAAAATGTTCGACATAAGGCGAGAGCTGAATGGGGTATTGGAAAGATTCTTGAAATTGATACCTGTGGGACAATTAAGGTACTTTTTAAAGATTATATGCAAGTATCAATTGCCAAAGGGGCGAACCATCTTATCAAAGAAAATGAGAAAGAAAGTTGAAAATCCGCTCCCGATAATAAAGGATCTCAGCCAGAGAGATATGATTGTAGCTCAATGATATCTTTGACGAATTGGTGCATAACGGAAGGATTTAGAGATAAACATCAAATAAGAGGTAGATTTTTGCAAACTATAGTTAAAAAATGGTTCCGCGACAGAGACTCTGGATTTCTTGATAACGGAGGTGGCCCAGACATATTGGTGCGCAAGGCCGACCTTGTTGGCTGTCAGTTTTTGAAAGTTGGCGCAAACGTTGAGTTCGAATGTCACCTAGATAGGAAGGGGCTGGTCGCTAAAAAGGTGAAGCTTTCGAGTCAAAAAAATTTAAAAGGTCAGAAAAACCAAAACCAACGCATTAAGAAATTTCGATTTGGGGTAATGACTTAAATTGGAATTGCCCCAGGATTACTGGAAAAGTTACAATGTTAGCGTGATTTCGGACTGTGCTTTTTGGTTGAGCAGGAATCGAGGAAGGCCTTAATGTTGGTCGAAAAATTCTTTGCTCGACTGAAAAACGACAAAACGTGCAAATTTTCCTATTTAATCAAAAATTTTATTACTTAGTAAATACTGGCACACCCGGAGGGATTCGAACCCCCGACACCCGGATTCGAAGTCCGGTGCTCTATCCAGCTGAGCTACGGGTGCGCAGTTGTGCTTTCTGATAGCATGTTTGGTTGAACAAAGCAATATCTATTGAGTCAGAGGGCGAAAGAACAGCGCAACTTGTAACGTTTAATGAAGTGTAGGTGATCAGCCATGGGTTATGCTAATTGATTCTGCCTTTTCACTGATGCCTCGATTTAAGACCTCACGGTTGTAGGCAACTATCACATTCCTTCTCTTCAGCATACCCACAACCCATTTGTTTTCCCGATCTTCAACCACTGGAATCTCTTCGATTCCTTTTACATCAAAAAGCTTCATTGCAGTGTAGAGGGTATCCTCGTGGGTGAGAAATATCACCTCGCGATTGCAGATTGAACCAACCTGCTGACCAACACGGTCACGATAGTCGCTATGAATAAGGTTTTTTATATCCTGCAGCGAGACAATACCGGTGAGTCTGCCTGAATCATCTACCACTGGGAAATAAAAAGATCTCTTCGCCATACGAAAGATCTCAAAGAGCTGATTAAGATTTGCCCTCTCACTTATAAAATCTACGTCTTCGGTCATGGCGAGACCAACGCGCAGAGATTTCATAACCGCAGTTTCCCTGCCTTCGTGAATATCAATGCCCTCTCGAGAGAAATCAACCGTATCAATTGAATCTTTATTAAATGATTTTGAGACCATCGTGCCGATTATGGAGGCAAGCATCAGAGGGACAATTATCCGATAGTTGCCAGTCATTTCAAACAGGAGGAATATAGCTGTCATTGGTGCATGGGTTGAGGCGGCAAGAAATGCTCCAATGCCAACAGTTGCATAGGTGCCTGGATTGGCGACCATGCCCGGCAGCAGTTTATTGGCTAAAAAGCCAAAGGTGCTGCCTATCATCGCACCGATGAAAAGTGCTGGCGCGAAGACCCCACCTGCACCTCCTGAACCAAGAGTTATTGCCGTTGCCAGTATTTTTAGAAAGATGAGAGCAAAAAGAATCCAGGCAATCCCTTCTCCATGAAGAACGTCTTCTACAAAATCATAACGGTCACCCATCACTTGTGGAAAAGCCATTCCTATAATACCAATTACCAAAGCACCAGTGATTGGCTTGAGTTGTGGGTGGATATTCCAAGCCTGGTATTTATCTCTGACGAAGTAAAATAGACGAATATGGAAAACTGCCATTATACCCATAGAAACAGCCATTATGGCATACAATGGGATTTCCACGTAAGGATTTACCAGACTATATTCGGGGATGAAAAAAGCCGGATGAGCACCATAATAGGCGCGGGTTAGGACCGTTGACATGGAGGATGCCACCACCAGGGCGGCAAATGAAGAAACCTCGAATGTACCAAGAAGCACAATCTCGGAGGCAAAGAAAATACCGGCTATCGGGGCATTGAACATCCCGGCAATACCGCCTGCACACCCTGCGGCGATATACATTTTCCGCCTGTTGCCAGATACCCTGAAGAATTGACCAATTTGAGAGCCCATGGCTCCACCAATTTGCGCGATTGGGCCTTCCACTCCAGCTGAATTTCCGGTGCCTATGGTCAAGGCCGTTGAAATGATCTTTAAGAAAATTGTACGAGCCCGGATGTAGCCGCCCTCCAGGTTTACTTTCCGCAGAAATTTGGTAAAACCATAACCGTTTACCTCTCCAGGAAATAACAGGGAAAGGGGAATGAGCAGGATCATTCCAGAGATTGGAATAAGTGGCAAGAACAGCAGATGCCAGCCACCTTTATCAATCTGGAAAAATTCTCTTCCCCCTTTGAGAAAAATTTCATCTACAAAATGCACAGTGGTGCGGAAGCAGATATTCAGAACACCTGCCATCAAACCAATAAAGGCAGCGATGAATATGATTCTGGTATTCTCTCCAGGGATGAAGGTTTTATACCTTATTTTCATTGTTTTGGAGGTATCTCACAGCCAATTTTTGCGGCCTGCTTCAGGAAAAAATCATCAGTCATCCCGGCTATGAAATCTCGGACCATTGCTTCAGGCGGATGTGTTTTGCGATACGTTTCACCCATGTCAGTCATGAGGTCGACCTGTGTTGAGAATCGATTTTTATTTTTTTTGAGATGCTCTAGAAATGAGGTAAATAGCTTCTCATAGCAGTTTTTTATGAGGGGTAAATATCTCTTCGTTTTGGGATTGAGATAGATGTTTGTATAATTGAATTGTTTTAGTTCGTAAAGTGCCTCAGATACACGATCGGAAAAACCGATGTGCGGTGTCCCAGTGTAATCGTAATTGCCCGGTTTAGGCACTGAACTGCTGGTAATTAAATCCGTTACCAAGCTATAGACTATACTGCCATTTGTGTCGCCCAGCATGTCCACACATCTTTTCGGGATATCAGAGCGGTTTATGAGACCCAGAATGATTGCATCTTCAATGTCTCTGCCAATATAGGCAACAGTGTCAGCAAGTCTGACGACGCATGCCTCAAGGGTCATCGGCGTAAGGTTCAACAGGGGATCACCTTCCTTGGCCTGCAGTTTATTGTCAAGTTCCTTGAAATCATGAACTGGCTCTGCAGTGAGATGTTTTGAATGTATCTCACCATCATGGCATAGAATGCCATCCAAAGTCTGCAGTGTGAGGTTCCAGCCTGTGCCTTTTCGCTCTAAATTATCAAGAAACCTGACCGATTGAATATTGTGCTGGAAAGGTGGCAATCCATACTTTACACATATCTCAGAGAGGAAATTTTCACCTTCATGCCCAAAAGGAGGGTGGCCGATATCATGACCAAGGGCTATGGCTTCAACCAGATCTTCATTGAGATAGAGAAAGCGGCTGATAGTTCTGGCGATCCGCGAGACCAGCTGGACATGGAGCACCCGATGGGTAATGTGGTCGTTAGACACCAGACAAAAAACCTGGGTTTTATCAATATACCTGGTATACGCCCTGGAGTGCAAAATTCTGTCCGCATCCAGGGAGAAAGTCTGCCTGTGACCATCCTTTTCTTCCTGCTTACGGCGGATTGCATCAACAGAGTGGGTTGCAGCAGAAGAAAATCTGCGCATTTCACCATTATTGAGATTGTCGAGAATGGAAAAAAGATCTGCCATCTTACTCTAATTATTTATTATCTTTTTATCTGCTGGTTTACATGCTAATCAGCTGTCATCATAAAGAGACTACATTATATTTAACCCATGGAAATTACAACCTGCATATCCTACTGAGCCCGAAAATTTCACAAAGACATTTACTAGATGCACATTTAATGCGGTAATTAAAGCTAGTTATGGTGACCAATTTATTCTGTTTTTAGAGTACAGTTTGTACTTTCCCAGAATACTCAATGTCTTCACCCATTGGGTGAGTCTCTCAGGCTTATGTACCGCGTTATCAAGGGATTGCGGTAGAAAACTACAGCTTCACCCTTGATGCCTTGTACATAAACCTGACAGACTCATGAAATTTGCGGGTCAGAATAATATTTTTCAAACGAGCATTTTACAAAACTGTCTATTCATCCTGACTCTACGTTATGCTCAAAATTTTATCCTCGAAATATTAAGTATATACCTGTGGAAATATTTATCGCATGCCTTGATTCTGAAAGACAACCCTAATTTTACAAAAGGCTCAAACTATTTTATGTATTACCACTTTAAAAGGTTAGAAAACTATTTGTGACATTTCTTGTTCAGAGGATAGCGGAGAGGAAATGGGGAAGATCAGTACTTGCATAGAGCGTATCTTTACTATAAGTTGTGGTTGAATTCAGCTTGCCTGGGTGTAGTACTAATTGTAGTTTAACTGTCCGATAACTATAGAAAAGGGGAAAGTATGAAAGTGACAATTGAGTATTGCGCACGTTGAAACTACAAACCACGTGCTTCCAGTTTGGCAGAACAATTAAAAAAAGAATTTGGTGCTGACGTCGGATTAATATCAGGCTCAGGTGGAGTCTTTGAGGTGAGTGTAGATGGCAGAAGTGTTTTCTCAAAGAAAAATCTCAATAGATTTCCGCATGAAGGTGAAATATTTTCACTTCTTAAGGCTTGATTTTTAGGTGATAAGACCTGTTAAGGATTAACTAAGATAGTTTGCCTGGCAGCAATCTAATCTGTAATATGCACAACCCGTATCTATGCTTTGTGAATTAAAGGTTGAAAATCTGGCAATCATAGAATCGCTGCATCTCAATTTTGATATGGAGAAGAGTAGCGGACTGGTGGTTATGACAGGAGAAACAGGAGCGGGAAAGTCAATTATGCTCCGGGCCATTAAGATGCTAACTGGTGGAAGAGCCCAGGCAGACTGGGTTCGCAGTGGGGCAGGGCAATGTACCGTGGAGGCCCTTTTTGAGGTGGATCCTGCCCATCTAAGCCTTTTGCAAAAACTCGAAGCTGGAGGCTATGGCGATGAACCCACGGTCATAATAAAGCGGATTGTTTCCGCGAAAGGACGGAGTCGAATATATATTAATGGATCACTTGCAACGGTAAAAGCGGTGAGGGGTCTAACCGATAACCTGCTCAATCTTGCAAGTCAACATGATCATCAGCAATTGCTGCAACCCCACTTACACCTTGATTTTCTTGATACCCTTGGTGAGCACTGGCCAGAACGCGAAGTTTTGACGGTTCTTCATAAAAAGTTCAAATTAAAAACCGAAGAACTATCACTCCTAAAAAAGCAGGAACAGGATTTAGAACAAAAAAAAGACTTTCTCAGCTACCAGGTGAATGAGATACAGGAGGGCAATCTCTATCCTGGTGAAGATGAGGAACTTGCAGTAGAAAAGAAACGACTTAAGAACGCTGATAATCTTATAAAGCTTAGTCAGGAAAGTTACTCCGCATTCTCGGCCACCATCGTGGATGAGCTGAATCTTATCAGGAAAAATGTTGAACAAATTGCCCTGCTTGATCAAAGTGCAGCGCAGCTTACGGAAGAATTGAGCAACTACTGTTTCCAGGCTGAAGATGTCGCAACTCAGCTGCGAAGATATCGCGATTCCCTGGAAAGTGACCCCTATCGACTGGAAAAGATTAGTGAACGTGTAGACCTGATACAAAGTCTGAAGCGCAAATACGGAGACACCATTGAAGTTGTTCTTGCCTTTGCGGCATCAGCCCAGCAGGAACTCAAGCATCTGGAGAATTATGAGGTTGAGTTCAGTGAACTGAAACTTGAGGTCACCCGTTTGGAGGAAGAACTCTTTCATGCAGCAAAGGCATTAAGTGCCAAAAGAAGAGCTACTGCTCAACATGTTGAGGAGTTTATGACTCAGGAGTTAAGCTCTCTTGCCTTCAATAATGCAGGATTTGAAGTTCGTTGGCAAGCCACTGCTGATACTGTCGGTGAGATTGGGCCGTCTGGCATGGATAAGGTTGAGTTTTATTTTTCTGCAAATCCTGGTGAGCCAGCACGACCTTTGGCAAAGGTAGCATCCGGGGGTGAACTCTCCAGGTTGATGTTGGCTTTAAAATGTCTGCTTGCTCGCAAAGATATGGTGGAAACCGTCATTTTTGATGAAGTTGATGCCGGCGTTGGCGGTGAAGCAGCAGAAGCAGTTGCCCGAAAAATCCAGGAGTTGGCAAGTCATCATCAAGTTTTTTGTATTAC
>CAZWVC010000150.1:0-10015 GCA_964637245.1 uncultured Desulfocapsaceae bacterium | reverse complement strand
GGCTACAGACACCCGAGAAAAGACCAACACCTATCTCACTAAATTACGTATGCTGGACAAGGGGTAATCAGATTAAATATTGTAGTATGTGGCACGAGCGGTGTAGATGACCTATTTTATATCATAACTTACTGGTTAGCATAAATATTATATTTGTCATAGGTATGGGTATGGCAATCAGTTACAAAGAGTTAGTAGAAAAAGGAAATGGATTCAAAATGTCTTTCTACGCTTGCAGCATTTAGTGTTGTATCCCTTATTCTTTTAGTTGTAGGAGGGTGGTTGACCTATATCGGTCTTGGGGATTGGTACTACACTCTGGATTTCCCACCATTTCAACCACCTTCCTGGCTGTTTACTCCAGCCTGGGTTTTAGTTCTTACATGTCTGGCATTGTCGACCTGGTTGATTGTCTGCCAGACTATAGAAAATGTAAAGATAACCTTGGTAGCATTGACACTTTATGGTGCCCAATGCGTGCTCAATGTCGGCTGGTCTCTGCTGTTCTTTACTCTGCAGCGACCAGATGTTGCCCTATGTGAAATCTTGGTATTGGATCTGGTTGTTCTGAGTATGGTCTGGGCATATGGTTGCTTGAGCAAATGGTCAGCTCTGCTGCTCCTTCCCTATGGTGGGTGGCTTATCTTATCGACAGCAATTAATATCTGGATTGTCATGCATAATAGCTTTCCTGTTGTCAACCCCTAAACGACTAAATCCACATGTAGGTTAACCATATTCAATAAGATTTATACCAAGGAAAATGAAAGGATAGACAATGGATCAGATTGACACTGGAAGGGTAATTGAACTTCTCATTGAATATTTTGAAGCAGGGAACAGAGAAACAGATACATTGGCGAAAATGATCCTCCAATCTTCTTCCGATTATAAAACATACTGGCAGGAGGAAATTCAAAGAATACACTCCGGCATTGATTGGACTGGAATACGAGCGGTTGAGGCAGACATCCTCATATATGCCCTGCAGCATTTACATCAAGGAAAAGAGGATGAATAGCTGATTCACTAGGAACTAGCTACGATTTTCTAGTGATTTTAACGTCTAAAAAACCATAATTATTGCCATATTCTGAGAGCATATCATTGGCAAATAGGTAGAGATCTGCATCTTTTTCAGCAGTATATGTTGCTGTCCCGTCACCGGTAAAAAATGCTCATCATCCTCATTTTCCATGGAACTAACCAAAGCGAACCAGTTGGCATTCTTCAACCTCCTCTGAATTCCAAGTTCCATCGAATACATAAAGAGCCATTGCGAACTTCTTTTGAGGTAGCACACGAACGCTAACAATTTGATGGCGTGAAGTGGAAATGGAAAGGAACCTTTAGAATAATTTGCTTATATCTTTCAAACTCAAGAAAACCTCACGGGAATATTGCGAACTTAATATTGATAGGAGCTCAATAATGAATGATAAGAATTGTGATTATTGAATATTTTCTTTTCTTCATTATAGTCTCATCAATATACTATAACAAATACATGGCGTGCGGCCAGGGATAATGAGGGAATTGAGTGAATACTGCGCATGCCGCTCTCCTGATATGGAGGTCTGGAATGACGGAAGATCCGGTCGAAACTAGACAAAAATCCAAGGGGCCGAAACGTATGCTGGCATTAGACGGGGGCGGTGTACGGGGCATTTTGAGTCTTGGTTTTCTTAAGCACATTGAAGCAAACCTGCGGCAACGATATGGCAATAAGTCGTATGTCCTCTCGGATTATTTTGATTTTATCGGGGGCACATCCACCGGGGCAATTATCGCTGCGTATCTTGCCAGGGGTGGCAGAGTTGATGATGTTATCGATTTATACCAGCAATTGGCGAACAGCATATTTCGTAAGCGTTTTTGGCGACGTGGTTTGTTATTCACTAAGTTTAAAGAGAAGGCTTTGAATGAAGCATTAAAAGATCAACTTGGCGATATAACCTTTAGCGATCCATCAATAAAAACAGGTCTGATGGTCATGGCTAAACGATGGGATACCGGCAGTCCTTGGGTACTGCACAACATTCGTAATGGTAGTTATTACCAAAAATATACCAAAGGATACAGCGTTCGCAAAATTGTGCGGGCGAGTACGGCCGCACCCAGCTTTTTCCGACCAGAGCATGTTGAAGTGAAACCCGGCGTGCAAGGTGCTTTTGTAGATGGTGGTGTGACACCACACAATAATCCTGCCTTACAGATGCTGATGCTGGCAACCCTGAAAGGTTTTGGACTGGGCTGGCCGCTTGGTTCAGAAAAATTGTTGCTCTTATCTGTTGGTACAGGAACGCACATTGAAACCCGGAGTCCAAAGAGTTGGAAAAGCCGATTGGCCATGATGAACGGTCTTACATCTTTGCAGATGCTGATGGAGGATGCAAATAATTTGAATGAGACTGTACTGCAATGGTTATCCAAATCACCAACTGCAAGAGAGATTGACAAAGAGGTTGGAGATTTAAGAAATGATGAGGTTGGTGGAAAGTCACAGCTTCATTATATTCGTTATAACGCATTCCTCAATTCCAGCTGGTTAGGTAAAATTGGAGTACAAATTACTGATAAGCAGTCGAAATCGCTGGCAGAGATGGATGATGCAGGAAACATTGAACTGTTGCAAACAATCGGTGATAAAGCGGGAGAAAAACAGGTTCAGGGTGGACACTTTCCCGCATGCTTTGATATATAAACTAGTTCCTATCCTAGAACTACTATTTTGATCGACATCTTTGTTATACTCAAAATTTTATCCTTGGAATATCAACTATATGCCTGCGGTAAAATTTCTCCCATGCCGAGATCTCAATCAAAATCTTGAGTATTAGGATAGAAACTAAACTAGGGGGATAATATGGCGCGATCAGTCTTTATAAGTTTAAACCATCGTGATTCGGGTTTAGCCGAGGCGCTGGAAAAAGCTTTAAACAGTATCTTTGGTGAAGCTTTGAAAGTTCAGTTTTCGACAAAGTCTGGTGCTATTCCTTCTGGCTCGAATTGGTATCAGTGGATAGTCCAGCAGGTTATCGAATGTGATGTGGCCTTTGTAATGATAACGCCCAACTCAGTACAGGCACCGTGGCTGATGTGGGAGTCTGGTGCGGTTTTTGGAGCAGCTATAGCATCTAGTGAAGAAGCGGATGATAAGGTCTGGCCCATTGTTTATCAGCTAAAAACAGACGAAATTCCATCTCCAATTCGTGATTCAAACACTCAGCGTCGATACGGTGATCGCATAGATGAGATTAAAGCCTTGATTCTTGATTTACATGACCGTTATAGAGCAGACTGGCAAGATTCGTGGAGGAAGCTCCCAGAGCTTGATAAGATTGTCGATAATTATATTAAAGAGGTTCACGAAGTGTTGTTAAACGCACCTGCGGTTCCAGATGCAACGGTGCTGGAAGAATGGCGAATGCGGGTACGGGAAATTGAAAAAAAAGGACGTTCATCTGAAGTGAGACAGCTGCAGCAATGGATGGAGGTTGCTTTTGGGCAGGATCCAGAAGGTCCGCAGCCCGTTGATTTGAGTATTCACGTTCATTTAGGTGAACTCTATGCCGGTAACGGAGACTATGAATCTGCAATTCAGCAGTACAACCTTGCCAGAAGAATGGCATCGCGTGATATTTTTATTCTCCGAAGATTAGGACGATTCTATTTAGAGATTAAAAATATGAAAGGAGCTGAAGAGGTGATTGAGCGAATAGATGAGTTGGATAAAACAGCATATAAAACCAACGCTGAATGTGCGGCGTTAAAAGGTCGTTTTTATATCGCGGCAAACGATCTACCCAAGGCGGTGGACAGTTACACCGCAGCTCTTCCAGCTAATCCACAGTCTTATTATTTGGCTAATCTGGCAGCCGAGACATATTTGAAATTGAATGACACCGCGAATGCCAATAATTATTTTGAGCAGGCAGTGCGCATAATTGATAATGATATAATTGATCGCAATCACTGGACAGCCGCAACCAAAGCGAATGCCTATGTAGCACTAGGTCAGCTTGATAAAGCCGAGGAGGAGGTTGATATAATAGCAGCATTCAAACCAGGAAGAGATGCACTTGATTCAATTTTACGCGGGCTGCGAGGGATAGCCGATAAGTTGGATCCCAAGCCGGAAATCCAGCCTTTAATTAATAAGTTATCATGAGTCTATCATGAGTACAAATACACTCAAAACCGCATGGCGTAGACAGAAGCAGTGGTCAGAGAGGGCAAATCGTCTCAAAAGCTCCCTACATTATTGGCGCTTAACTGTGCTGGGTTTATCGATTGTTGCCGCAGTTTGTGGAACTGCCAGTGGAATAGCTGATCCAGAGGGCACAAATCATCTCATTGCCAGTTTGCTTACTGCGCTTACAGCAGGAACTGTACCCATCCTGGTAAAGTTTCGCCTAGGACAGGAGGATATTTCTAAATGGGTGAGAGCAAGGTCAGCATCCGAAGCTTTCAAAGCTGAAATATTTCAATATCGCACTGGGGTTGGTAACTATTCCAGCGAGGTTGCTGTGGAGAATTTCATTTCAGTAATTAGGCGAATAAGTGAAAGTGTAGAGGATATATCTTCAATCCAAGTTACAGAACCGACAATTGAAGATGAAAAATTAAAGAAATTGTCCATCAATGAATATGTAGATATCAGAGCGAAGAGTCAGATAGAAAAATACTATCGACCCAAAGCAGATATGCATAAGAAAAAGGCTAATCAGTTTAGAAATTTGCATATGGCATTGATGCTTTTAGCTGCCTCACTTGGTGCATTGTCAACCGTTTTCCCAATTGGCATGGGGCAATGGATTGCGGTGGTTACTACTATCACATCCAGCGTCATGGCTTATGCAGCAGCAGGTCGGCACGATGAAATATCCATAGGATTCCGAGCAACTGCAAACAGGCTTGAGGAGGTAGTAAATTATTGGCAGGATAAGATGTATAAACAAAAACCAACGCTGCAGCAAATGACAACATTGGTGGCAGAATGCGAAGAAGCGATTTCAACAGAGAATCAGAGTTGGCACGCCAAGTTTTCTAAAAAATAGACGACAGTTTTAGGATCACTCGGTTTCAGAAGATTGTTGCTTCTGTGATAACCTTTTTATCTACTCCTCATATCTTCTGAATTGGCTGCAATCATTCGTCGAAGCTGCCTATCGTTTAAAGATAGTTGGGAGAGAAATTATATTGCGGAAGGCATACGAGCGGTCCATTGGTGTATGTTGACCTCCAATTTTCTGAAATTGTTAAAAATTCCGACACTTCTTTTTCCATATACGCTTTTACCTTTGGTGAATATTCTCCTCTCATAATTGAAAATGTAATATATTACACGTCTCCATGTAATTGTTATGAAAAAAAACCAAAAAATGCGCAGAATTTTGGTGTCAGGTTTTTTAACAATTCAAGAATATGAAAATAAATAACGCAATAATACTAGATATATAGATATTGGCACGGTTGGTGCAAGGGGAACCAGGAGATTTGTTAACTGGAGGTAAATTCAACATCAAGAGGATAAAGCAAATGAAAAAAATTCTTTCCCTAGCAATCGTTCTTTTATTTTGTTCGATTGGAACCGTTAATTCAGCACCCTATACCTGGACAACCTGGACTGATTCTATTGATTTTAAGCAAGATATATACTTAACTGGCGGGGAGGAATTTACCTATACTCATGACTTAACCGATGATGGTTTTGATACCTTTTTAGGGGAAGAATTGGTATTGGATTACACCCTTACTTTGGAACTATACGATGATAATGACGATCCTTTTGGCGAATTAGAATTTGCTTTTATCAATCAACCCGGTTTTTTTGGAGATGGTGCTTACAATTTTTTTGCCTCAAGTAATCAGTATGGACCATCGCTTTTGGGTTGGCTAAGCATTAACTTGTTTGGAACCCTTGATGTCACCATACAAGCATTTGATACAGACGATGGCGATGGTGATTTCTACATCGATTCTTCGACGTTAGTAGCCACAGGTATTGGGCATGCTCCAGTTCCTGAGCCAAGTACTATGTTACTTATGGGTTTAGGTCTTGCTGGAGTGGTTGGATTAAGAAGATTTAGAAAGAAATAGAATCTCTCGCATTGAGGAAGAAAATAAAAAGATAACGATAATGTTTGAAAATTTCTTCTACGAGAAGAGTTTTAAAAAGCCCGGTCAAATGACCGGGCTTTTTAATTACCACATTAATCTATAATTATCTAAGTTTGAATACAACCTTGTCTGGGCTATCAACTTTCTTTGCCTTGACCAGCTTAACAGCTGAGCCCTCGTCGAAGCTCTCACCATCTTTCAGTTCCAGCAAGCCAAAGATTGAACCAATAACGCCTGGAAATTCTACCTGGACAAGGACTCTTTCCTTATTCAGGGTGTGTCCCTTACGATCTTCATAGACAACAGTAAAGGAACGAATATATCCTGAGCCGGGGTTGACCTCCATTCCATTTTTATCCGGGTCGAGTATGGTCAGGTTCTCCTCATCGAACATCGCCGGTGGTACCAGCATTTCACCGCGCTCTTCGCTGTAAGTACCGTTGATCTTACCTTTTGCCAGATCAGTGTAGAATTTTGATCCAGCAACACCTGCGGTATACCGGTATGATAACGGGATCTTACCCTGTTTTTGGGACATGGACAGGACATCGACTTCCACAGGTTTTACCTGTTTGATATTAAGTTTAGCCTTTTTCCGACCTAGCGGAGCAAAGTATTTGATATCCAGGATACTTCCTTCCCGTTTCGATTCGGGTTTCCAGACTGCCTTAACACGCATACCAATCTTTACTTTCTGCGGATCGATTTCACCAAGTTTATGTACCAATCCCATGTCCTCTGTAATACCATCAAGGGCAATAACGGCAAAAATATTAACCTTACCTTTTGGTAGTGGTGAACTGTCCCAATTTACGTTTGAAAGGGTGTAAGTTCTGACTACACCAGTGTCTGGGAGGTCAAAATAGTTGGTGACCGGTGCCAGATCTGCAATCTCGGAAAACGGTCGGGAAGGGACCATCAAACGGTTGGTTCGGGAATCCAGGCTACCGCGAATTTTACCGTTTTTTAAACCATCGAGATAGGTTGAAATAGCAAAACCGTTGTCCCAGGCGTAACGCAGATCAGGTGCATCGGAGATATTTGGTACCTCATCAACTGATTTAATTGGTGTGCCTGGCAGATCTTTGGGTTTCATTGTGTTCCAGCGTGAGTTATTGACAGGAGCGGCTCCATCAGCTCCCATAACTACGACTGTACCTGCCTGCATTAAATCTCCCCAGGCTTGAGCTACACCACGACGCAGCGCTCGCTGAATCTGACGTTTGCCCGCCTGACCACTCAGTTGGAAGTACAACTCGGCAATTTTCATAAGGCCGGTTGCGGCAATTGGATTGCCAACACCTAAAGCTCCACCGGATGGACAGATCGGATGAGAACCATCAACGTGCAGATTGCCGGACTCAAACAACCCTTTTACCGTACGACCTGTTTTGTCGAGCAACAGTGCGTTAAGGTGATGTAGTGCTTTGTAGTCAAAGGGATCATATGGTTCGAAGAAATCAATATCTCGAGCAGGGTCGACGATTCCGGCCATTTTGTAGGCATCTCGCGCTGCCATAGCCACATAATCTGGATAACAGAGATCACGGGCACACCAATAAGCGGTTTCGAGACGAAAACCAACGCCTTCAATGAACACAGGTGCTTTCTTGAGGGCCCGGGCAATGCGCTCGTTAGCAAGGATAATGGCAACAGCGGCATCGGATGTCGGACTGATGTCAAAGCGTTTTACCGGCCAGGACAGCACTGGTGAATTAAGCACATCATCGGCAGTAATGTTGACTGCTACCTGGGCTGCCGGATGGTTGAGTGCATTACGCTTGATCATCGCAGATATTTCGGCAAGATCACGTTCGCTATAGCCATATACGTGCATGAAGCGAGCCATCTCCAGAGCAAAGATATGGATCAGCGTCAGCTCCAACGGCTGCTCAGTTACCCTGTCAAATATCGTGATGAAAGCGCCTGCCGGATGAGGAGTGCATGGCGACATCTTTTCCTCAGCGACGACCATGCAGGTGTTGTATTTGCCAGATGCTACGTGCATCCACCCGTGAATTGGGCTCATAACTCCGGTGGCACCACCAATGAAATGGCGCATATACGGCTTGTTTGCTCCACCGGCACCAGCTATAAGATGCTCACCCTTCATATGGACACCATCGAATGCATCAGGAGCTGTACCAAGGGTTACGGCATCAATATCATCGATACCAAGGCCGGCGTCTTCCAGGGCCATGCGTACGGCTTGGGCTGCAAGTTCGCCAGGTGATTCTTTGGCACGCCGCATAAATTTGGTCATACCAACGCCAATTACAGCTACGCGATTGCTCATAGTGCCCTCCTTTCATTATCCAATATGGCTACGACACAGGAATCGGTCGGGACTCCACGCCAGGCATGAACTAATGCACGCTCAGCGTCAATTTGGGTTGAGCCGGCTTCACCACGGAGTTGTGTGAAGGCTTCGTAAAGACGGGCGCCGCCTGTTGCTTCGAACAGGTCTCCGCCGCCAAGAGCACCACCATCGGGATTGATAATTGGGTTATAGTTCCCGGAAATACCCAGTGCCTCCATATGCATGAGCTGCCTATGTGCATAGACGTCGGCGATAAAAAATGCATCTAGTTCTTCCAATGGATTTTCAATACCAGCCTCAGTATAGGCTCTGTCAGCGGCTATTGCCGTGCCAGCTGAAAAGCTGTGATCACGTCGCTCAAGAATCGAATTACCAGAGCCCCAACCTAAGCCAGTGATGAAAGCCGGCTTGCGTGAGTATTTACGGGCAGCCTCATCAGTGCCGAGAACGGCAATGATAGCACCGTCTGCATGTTGGGCATACATTAACTCGGTCAACGGCAGTGACACTGGTCGAGCGTCGAGGACATCATCAATGGAGAAAGTGTCGCCGTAAGGCGCATTTGTGTTGGCGATGGCGGCTGCGCGGTTCTTCACCACTACTTCGGCCACTTCATCGATTGTGAACTCAGATTCGCTAAGAAAAGAGTTGAGTTCCAACCCTGCTAACCAATGTGGTGAGAGGCCAAATCGATTGAATATCGGATCGTAGGCAAATCGCACCATTTCGTCCTTGGTCAAAACGTTCGAGGCCTTACTATAGGACTCGACAACCAGAATTTCAAACTGTCCGGTCTCAATCTGCATGGCAGCTGAAGCTACTGCATGCATAAAATCACCCGGTATGGTGTACACTGGTTTACGCACCATACCAAGCTGGTCGGGAACGTATTCATCGGCTATTGAATAGCCAGAGGGGAAATCTTCTTCGGCAGATACGGCTCCGTCAATTAGATCCAACGTGACGCCCGCATCCCTGTAAGCCATTTTGGCTGCTTTGGCAATCATCTCCCTATACGACAGTCCAGTCGATGTCGGGGTGAAGCCGCAGATGCCCATTCCTAACAACGCAACGCCCATAGCACCATCCTTTCGTCCGGTAATCCCCAATTTCATACTCGGAATACAACTTGCCGAGTACAGCGCCCCGGAAAAGCCGCTCATGGATTTATTGGGTAGGTTAGACTAATGTCGTTGACATAAGTATGCCCCTGTCTCAGGCAATGAAACAAGTTTGGAAAATTTGTT
This sequence comes from uncultured Desulfocapsaceae bacterium, assembly GCA_964637245.1. Taxonomy (GTDB): domain Bacteria; phylum Desulfobacterota; class Desulfobulbia; order Desulfobulbales; family Desulfocapsaceae; genus Desulfopila_A. Next base: position 325 of record CAZWVC010000150.1, on the reverse strand, counting down.
TAGCTTGGTATACCTCCTTTAGAAATAGACATTTATTAATTTTGAAATCGTCCACTATGTAAAAGAACCTATCTTCTTTTTTACCTTTTTTCCATATCTTTTTTGCGCATTGTTAACAACCTGCAGTTGAGATCCCAATGGCGAAAATGCCTTAGCTTGATTAATGGATATTTTGTGTTAGATGTGAAATCATGGCAAGGAAAAGAACAATTCTATCTTTAATAATTTTACAGGTATGACTTGAGGTTTTTCAGAAGGATATTTTTTCTGTGTGGTTTATACAGATCACTGTTATACATTCTGGTTGACAAGTAATTGGTTAGGT
>CAZWVC010000149.1:0-10099 GCA_964637245.1 uncultured Desulfocapsaceae bacterium | reverse complement strand
TATAAGCTTGAAACCAGCAGCCGGTATGGAAGATATGAAGTATGACATGTGTGGCGGTGCCGCTGTGCTTTCTACTATGAATGCTATTGGTTTTGAAAAGCCACATTGTAATGTTGTTGCCATTGTGCCTACAACAGATAACATGTCAGGCAGTGGCGCTCTTAAACCAGGCGATATTATCCATCATTATAATAAAATCAGCTCTGAGATAATCAATACTGATGCTGAAGGCAGACTTATTTTAGCAGATGCGCTTGCATATGGAGTTGAAAAATATAAACCGGATTACGTAATCGATTTAGCAACATTAACTGGAGCTGTAATCATTGGCTTGGGACATCACCATAGTGGATTACTTTCTAATAATGAAAAACTTGCCAAGATGATCATCAACTCAGGCAAACACAGTGGTGAACCAGTTTGGCAACTTCCTCTTGGTGAAGAATATAAAAAACAACTCGAGTCTAAAGTCGCGGATATAAAAAATACTGGGGGAAAGGCCGGTGGAACAATAACAGCAGCGGAATATCTTCATAGATTTGTCGGTGACACACCATGGGCGCATCTCGACATTGCAGGGACTGCTTGGGGTTTTACTGACAAATCCTACATCCCCAAGAACGGTCCTTCTGGTATTTGTGTTAGAACCTTGATTGATTTAATCAGGAAGTTGAAATAAGCACAAACGCATAAAAAAAGAATCCCCCCAAAAATCGTTTTTTGGGGGGAAACGGTACGAACTTGATCAGATTTTCTGTACATTCTCAGCAGCAGGACCTTTTGGACCATCTACAATTTCAAAGCTAACCCGAGAACCCTCTTCAAGAGATTTGAAGCCTTCAGATTGAATAGCGGAGTAGTGTACAAATACATCCTGTCCACCATCTTGTTCGATAAAGCCAAAACCTTTTGAATCATTAAACCACTTAACTGTTCCTTCTGCCATTTTTGTAACTCCTTTTGTACTCAGTTCCTTGCGGAACCCATTGATAATAATCCATCCAAAAAGGGTGGATTACGCAAAATGTGTGTTAATACCTTCCTGAAGACGCCGCTGATTTTGAGGGACTTAGGAAATGAAAACCACAGAAACGAAAAGATTTTTATGTGGACTTCTCACACGTTATCTACGCACTTAGCATAGGCAAGTATGAAAAGCAATAATTTTTTTTGTTTTTTTCAGAGGCGAGATAGTGATAGGTAAAAAAAGTGCATATACACTGAACCTTTTCGGGGTATTAAAAAAAAACACTATTGACACTGGTGTTGAGTAGATTATTCTGGTTAAAACTCATTTATTTTCCTAATTTATCTTAATTATCTTTATAGCAAAAGCCTGAAACAACCCCTTGCATCCAGAATACAATTTTGAATCACACTACCTTGAAGTTGACGGAAAACGTCTTCATTACATAGATGAAGGTTGTGGGCCCGTGATAGTTATGGTTCACGGAAACCCAACATGGTCTTTTTATTTCAGAAAAGCAATTCTGCATTTACTGAACAATTACAGAGTTATTGCCCTTGATCACATCGGTTGTGGCCTATCCGATAAACCACAAAATTACAATTATTGTCTGGATCAGCATATACAAAACCTCACCACACTTCTTACCCATCTAAAAATAGACAACTGTTCCTTAATGGTTCATGACTGGGGAGGGGCAATAGGCATGGGCTATGCGGTTCGCAATCTTGATTCAATTAAAGCAATTGTAATTCTGAATACAGCGGCTTTCCGTTCCACCAAAATACCATTACGCATATCACTTTGTAGGCTTCCAATAATTGGAGAAATTATTGTTAGAGGAATGAATGGATTCGCTAGGCCTGCAACTTCCATGGCAGTAACAAAAAAACTCTCCGCAGAAACCAAAAAACACTATCTCTTGCCGTATGACTCGTGGAACAATCGGGTAGCAATATATCGATTTGTAAGGGATATTCCACTCACAACCAATCATCCATCTTACTCTACCTTGGTTGAGGTCGAGAACGGCCTCAGTAAAATAAAAGGGTGCAAAATACCTATGCTTATTCTCTGGGGGGGGCAGGATTTTTGTTTCAGCAAGGATTTCTATGATGAATGGGTTCAGCGATTTCCTACAGCACATGCCCTGTTTTTTAACGATTTTGGTCACTATATACTTGAAGATGGTTTTGAAGAAGTTCAACCACATCTTGATGCATTTTTTCAAAAATTTATCAACGAGTAGCAATGGCATATAATATAGCACTTAGTCTTAGCCGGGTTGCCCAGCAAAAGGGAAGTGATATTGGCCTGGTGGAAGCTAAATCAGACAAAAAATTTACTTTCAAAGAATTAGAGGATATCTCTAATTCTTTCGCCTGGCATATCTCTGCCAATGGAGTTAAATCTGGTGACCGGGTTATGCTTATGGTAAAACCCTCCGCTCAATTTATATGCTTGGCTTTCTCATTGTTCAAAATAGGTGCCCCAGTCATTCTTATTGACCCGGGAATGGGCTATAAAAACCTGCTTAGATGTGTTGCAGCTGTAAAACCCAAAGCGTTAATTGGAATTCCACAAGCCCATCTGTTTACTAAAATCTTTCGATTGCCGTTCAAAACGATAAAACACCGCTTCTGCTGTGGAAACTCATTTGGAATATTTGGTCCTGATATCACAACTGCTGCAAAACCTGTCACTAAACCCTTCCAAGTATTTTCCCCAGATGACAATGATCTTGCCGCAATTATTTTTACCACCGGATCAACTGGGCCGCCGAAAGGGGTTCGTTATGAGCACACCATCTTTGCTGCCCAACTTGATCATATAAGAAATTATTATCAAATTGGTCATAATGATATTGATCAACCCGCATTTCCACTCTTTGCCTTATTTTCGTCAGCATTAGGGGCATGTGCCGTGATTCCCGACATGGATGCGACACGACCTGCAGAGGTGAATCCCTCCGTTTTTGTCTCTTCTCTCCAAAAATATAAGGTGACTTACTCTTTTGGATCACCTGCACTTTGGAACGTGGTGAGCAACTATTGCCTTAAAAACAATATAACTTTAGATACGCTGAAAAAAATACTCATGGCAGGTGCACCTATCTCTGGAGAACTCGTTTCAAGAGTAGCGAAAATAGTGAAAGAAGACGCTGAAATACATACCCCTTATGGCGCAACAGAGAGTCTTCCTATTGTCTCACTCGAAGGCAAAGAGATTGTCGCAGAAACTTGGCAGGCAACCCAGACGGGTAGAGGAACGTGTGTGGGTAAAGCGCTGCCAGGAATCGAAGTTCGAGTTATTGCAATACATGAAGAAGCTCTAGAGGAAGTCACTGACGAGATGTTGCTTGGCATAGGAGAAATTGGAGAGATTATAGTAAGCGGTAATGTTGTTACCAGAGCCTATGATAACAATGAGCTAGAAACCAAGCTTGCTAAAACTCATTATAAGAATACACTCTGGCATCGAATGGGAGATACTGGCTATTTTGACAAAGAGGGAAGACTTTGGTTTTGTGGACGTAAAGCACACCGTGTTCAAACACTTGATGGAGCAAAATATACCATACCATGTGAAGCAATAATTAATACTCATCCTGAAATTTTTCGCAGTGCTCTTGTTGGAATCGACTCAAGTGACCTCAACCACCAGATACCAGTATTAGTTCTTGAGCTGAAGAGAAATGTAACTAAAGCGAAAAGTGAAATACTTCAAGAAGTTAGGGAAATAGCTGCAAGCTCAAAACTCACAGCAGATGTACAACATTTTCTTTTTCACCCAAAATTTCCGGTCGATATCCGACATAATGCAAAGATATTCCGTGAGAAATTGGCTCGCTGGGCAACAGATAAAGTAGGTTCGGCATGAATAGAGTACTGATTACTGGTGGTGGTGGTTTTGTTGGTAAAGCAATAATTCGCCATCTGCAAAAAGAAAATATCGATTGTACGGCAATTGGGAGAAACAGGTATCCTGAACTTGAGGACCGTGGAGTTTCCTGCCTTCAAGGGGATATAAGTGATCGTAACTTTGTGTTAAAGCAGGTTCGGGGCTATGATGCGGTTTTTCATGTAGCAGCGCTTGCAGGTATCTGGGGAGCCTGGGAGAACTACTATAAAGCTAATGTTATTGGTACCCGAAATATAATTGAAGCTTGTCTAGAAAATCAGATAAATACACTGGTCTACACATCCACACCATCCGTTGTTTTTGATTCACAGGATATCATTTCTGGTGATGAGAGTCTCCCATATCCTCACAAGTTCTTGTGCAGTTATGCTAAAAGCAAGGTGATTGCAGAAAAAGAGATTCTCCAGGTTAACCAACAGGATCTCAAAACCTGTGCTATCAGACCACATCTAATCTGGGGACCAGATGATCCTCACCTCATTCCCAGACTCATTGAGAGGGGAAAGAAAAAGCAATTAGTTATAGTAGGAGATGGTTCCAATTTGGTTGATCTAACCTATATTGACAATGTGGCACATGCCCATATTCTTGCTGTTCGGAATTTGACAACCACGGCAACAGCATCTGCAAATGCATATTTTATAAGCCAGGAAAAACCGATTAAGATGTGGGAGTGGATTAATGAACTATTTTCCGAGCTAGGTGTTCCCCAGGTTAAAAAGCGTATATCGCTAAAGAAAGCAATTATCGCAGGAAGAATTTTGGAGGGAATACATACCCTGTTGCTTCCCCAAATAGAGCCTAAAATGACACGTTTTTTAGCTCAACAACTAGCTAGGTCACATTATTTTTCTCATCAGAAAGCTGAAATTGACCTTGGTTACACTCCGGTTGTATCAATCGATGAGGGAATGGAAAAACTATTATACTGGTTAAGAAAACAATGAAAAAACACCTATATCTTTTTCTAGCTATCTATATTTTCACTCTTTATTCCATCATGCCGGGACTAGCATATGCTTTTTCGGTTGGAGAGGAGAGAGAAGTCGGCGAAAAACTTCTTTACACAATACGTTCAAGTTTTGAAGTGCTCGACCAACCTGACATTCAACAATACATCGACAAACTTGGTAGAGAGGTAATAGAAGTAGCTGGGGTACAGTTTTTTGATTATCACTTTTTCGTGATAAAAAATAAAGACTTTAATGCATTTGCAGCTCCATCAGGCCTGATTTTCTTTCATAGCGGATTGATTGAAAAAATGTCTGGTGAAAATGAATTTATATCGGTTCTTTCCCATGAAATTGGTCATATTGTCAAACGTCATATATCCTCCCGTATTGATAAAGGGAAAAAATTATCTATTGCGACTATGGGATTGATTCTGGCTTCGATAGCAATAGGAGGCGGAGCTGCTTCAGAAGCTCTCATGGCTGGATCTATAGCTGCAGGGCAGAGTGCCAGTCTTCATTTTAGTCGACAGGACGAAGAAGAGGCTGATCTCTTAGCATATGACTGGATGAAAGAGCTGGGGCGGCATCCCGATGGTCAAGTAAAAATGCTGAGAACAATGCGACAAATTGCTCGATATCGATCATCTAAAATCCCCCAATACCTTTTGACTCACCCAAACCCAGAAGCCAGACTGGATTATGTTCAAACCCTTGTGGAAAAAGACCGCGAAGAAATGAAAGCATTTTCTCAAGGCAATTCTTTTGAGTTTCTTAGGTTCAAATTCAGGATAATGAGTCTGACAAAAGATTCGATGTATTATAGAGGTTTTCTGTCTTCTGTCATATCAAATCCAAGATCAAGTGATCTAGAGAAGACCATGGCGAAATACGGTTTATCTCAACTTAATAGGTCGGAGAACAATTATGATGCTGCATTGGAATCATTGAATGAGGTCATTGCCAAGTTCAATAAAGAGAATATATTACAGGTCGACAAAGGTATTATTGAGCTGGAGAGTGGCAAAACCTCTCAAGCTTATGCAACCTTAAGCAATGCGTATAATGCTGACAGAACTGATATGTATTCTGCTTTTTCGTTGGCCAAAACGAGTTATGCCATGGGTAAGTTTGATCAAGCCCATGATCTTTTTACCACCGTTATGCAGAAAATGCCTGACTTTTCACAGGTTTATTTCGAACTTGGTCGATTAAGCTCTAAACTTAATAAAAACGCTGCTACAAAATACTATCTTGGTAAATATTATCTGGCCGAAGGGAAGGTTAAAATTGCGCAAAAAAATATTCAAGAGGCAGAAAAAGACAAGAGCTTGCAACCGGAATTGAAGGTTGATGCAAAACGAACACTTGAGTTGATTGAAAGGCTGCTAAAGAAATAACAGAATAAAGTAACTCTTTGGGTTTCAAATAAGATTGTTACCGATGCATATAATGAATTCTTTATTACCTTTCGGGCCAAGAACAGGGGATAGCACGACACCTGCAACACCCTGATTCATCTCAGTTGCAAATCTCTCTATCTTATCAATAGCCTCTTGGTGAAGCTTTGCATCTCTAACAACCCCTCCCTTTTCCACTTTATCCCTGGGCAGTTCAAATTGTGGTTTAATAAGAGCCAGAATGGTTTTTTGCTCTACAGGAAGAGTAATTAAAGGTGGAATCAACTTGGTGAGTGATATGAAGGATGCATCGATAACAGCGATGTCGACCGGTTCAGGTATTTCTTTGGTGGAGAGCTTTCTGGCATTAAATCTCTCAATGACCCTGACTCTCTCATCCTGACGTAGCTTCCAGGAAAACTGACCATATGCAACATCCACAGCATATACTCTTTTGGCACCATGCTGCAATAGACAATCTGTAAACCCACCAGTGCTAGCACCAATATCAATACAGCACAAGTTTGCCACATTTATTTTGAAATGATGGAGGGCTTTTTCCAGTTTAAGTCCACCACGTGAAACATATCGGCATTTTTCCTTAATACGAATATCAGCATTAAGTTGAAAAAGTATGCCAGGTTTATCTACGAGCTGGTTATTTATATAAACATGACCAGCCCTGATAAGTGCCTGTGCATCTTTACGCGAATCAGCTAACTTTCGCTGCAGAATAAGTTCGTCTAAACGAATCTTCAAGCGTGTAAATGAGGGTAATTATAGTTTAGCACTTCTCTCTTTGGCGACAGTTGCCTCGGGAGATGAACTGTAAGTAGTAGCTATTTTTTTATAGATAATTTTGGCCGTTTCGAAATCAGAGAGCTTTTCAAATGACATCCCCTGTTTGAGGAGAGCAGATGCAGCTCGAGGATGTGTCGGATTATTTGAAATTATCTTTTGATACTGAAGTATTGCCTGATCGAATTCATTCTGAAAAAACAGACATTCTCCCATCATAAAGCTTGCGGTAACAGTTTTGTCACTTCCTGCGTTATTTTGGGTGTAACTCTCATACAAGCCATATGCCTTCTTGAAATTACCATTGGAATATGCTTTATCAGCCTGTCGAATAACGTCAGCCGAAGATACTGCTGCAGTAGTTGTCTTCACTGTGCCACTAGTGCTACTAGTCTTCTGTGGTGCAGAAGTTGAAGTCGTTACAGTCTGTTTGGAGCTAGGATTACGAATTTTCTTTTTACCCGCTTTTATATCAGTAATGGTACCACTGCCACTTGACGCTAGTGCTGTCTTTGATGCACTGGCACGAGCTTTGGCTTTTTCAGCAGCAAGAGCTGCTGCCTGAGCTCTTCTCTCAGCCTCTTTGATACGTGACTGCTGAATTGAACGCACAGTCTCTTGTTGCTTGGCCAACCGGCCCTCAAGCTCTTTTAATTTAGAATCTTTAGCCTGATTTTCAGCAATGAGTTGCTGCCTTTCCTTCTGGATTTCCTCTTCCATATTACTAGAGTATTGCTGGAATGTTTGCTCCAACTCTTTGTTTTGCTCTTTTAGTTGTCTATTGTAATGGCCTAACTCTTCCAACTCACCTTTAAGTATGAGTATATCTTTACGCAGCTCATCTATTTGATTTGATGATGATGCCTGACGTTGCTGCATTTTATCGACAGTTCCCATCTTCATGTCTTCCAATTTCTTGTTGACGATACGAAGCTGGTAGTTGAGCTTATTAACATCACCTTCCGATGCGCACTGTACAAGGAATGGGGAGAACACTAAAATCGCAAATAGAGTCAGTAGTTTCTTTTTCATATCATTTTTAAGAAGGTAAAATTAATAATTTTTTGCCCATCGCGGATAGGTTTGACTTCCTTTAAATGCAAAGAGTTTACGTTGAAAGGAACCGTTTCTCATCATAGCATATATTTTGTTTTCTCTGCCATCCTGTTTTGAAAAAACAATCTGATTGCCGTCTGGTGACCAAGCAGGTGACTCATGGTGGCTGAGATCACTGGTAAGTTGTGTCGATTCACCAGGGTTATTCGGATCTTTTAAACAGATCTGATATACACCATCCCGCAAACTTGAGTAAACAATCAATTCTTCTGTTGGATGCCAAGTCGGTTCAGCATTCTCTGAACCCAAAAAGGTAAGTCTTTGCGTCTTTTTTGATTTTAAATTCATAAGAAACAACTGTGGACTGCCGAACCGATCAGAGACGAATACCAACCTTTTACCATCAGGAGAAACAGTACCAGAAACATTGATTCCAGCATTCTTGGTGAGTTGTTCCACCACTTGACCTCTCTTATTAAGAACATAGAGGTCTGGGTTTCCTTTATAGGACAATGTCAAAGTCATTTTCTGGCCATCGGGAAACCAACCTGGGGCAAGATTCATTCCTTGGCGACGAGAGAGAACCTGGGTTGTCTTGTTTTGACGAAGATCTGTAATATAAAGATTCTGATTGCCAGTATGGTAGGAGGTATAGGTTAAAAATTTACCCCCAGGTACATATCGTGGTGAGACAACAAGATTTTTATGTCGAGTTACCTGGCGCAAATTACGTCCAAGTATATCAGTTACGTAAACCTCTTTTCTTTTTTTTCCATTAGTCAGAGAAACAAAGGCGATTTGGGAATCAGCAAGACCTTCACTGCCAGTTAAGTCTTTAATTACGGCATTACAGAACCTATAGAGCATCTCTTTTTGTTGGCTTGGTTTTCCGTTGTAGGATTTTCCAAGAATCATCCTATTATTTGCTACATCGAACAGGCGCAATTCCAATTTTAGGCTTGTGGGGGTTGCCTCATAACCGCCTAATACACTAAAATCAGCTCCTAATTTGTTCCATTCAGCTTCTTGGCTACCATTATAATCAACCGTCGGAATTATATTGATTACACCATGAAATTTTAATGATTTTGCGAGAGTGTCAGCTAAATTCTTGCCTAATTTAGTCACCTTGCTATTTGCCTGCCGATTTATGAACCAAGGGATGGCAAAATTAATTTTACGAACATCGGTGGAGCCTATCTCCAAATACACCCTGTCTTGAGAAAGAGCGATGAACGGATTAGATAATGCAATTAAGAAGATAACTAGTGAGAAAAGAGGAAGTTTTTTCATTTTTATACTTTTTTTTAATTTATTGAACCCGGGACAAAACGCAGTCCCAATTCCACATTATTCTTCTGCAATGCCGCTGGGATTGGTGGCAGGGGAGAACCATCCCTGAGAGCTTTCAAGACAAACTGATCAAACAACCGATCACCTGATTTCTGCTCAAAAAATTGATCAATGATCGTTCCATCTTTAGCAATTCGAATAACCACAGTTGCTACAAGGTCATTGTTCCAAGCCATGTTTACAGGACTTTTCCAATGTGGTTCCAGTTGGCTGAAAACTGATGCAAAGTACTGATTTTCTATAACATTTCTTGTGCTACTTCGTTTAGCGTTGGTTGATGATACCGCTTTTTTAGCAGTGGAGGTCTTTGCCACACTACTGGATTCTCGCAACATATTCTTGAGTTGATTTACTGCCTCGTTTGCCGCTAGTCGTGCAGCTTCAGCTGCCTTTCTTTCGGCTTCGCGTGCTATTTCAAGATTTTTTTTATACTGTTTTTCCAGTTGTTTTCGCGGATCATTTTTCTTAACTATCTTTTTTATTTTCTTGCGCTTTAAGGGCTTTATTGACACAGGTTTTACAGGAGTAACAACTTCTGGGGGAGGGGTATTTTCTGGAGTTGATGCGATGCTCACCTTGGGTTTGGGCGAATCTTGGTTTTTTTCGACAATGGGTTTTGAATCTTCTTGAACTTGTTGCGAAACAGGCTCAAC
>CAZWVC010000148.1:0-10153 GCA_964637245.1 uncultured Desulfocapsaceae bacterium | reverse complement strand
AAATGATTAAATCTCTTTTTTTACATTTTTACGGAAATTGCCAACGTTTCATTGTAATAACTTCTGTTGTAGCCATGCTCTTTGCTGGTTTCGCGCACCCGGCATTTAGCGGAAAATCAGAGAATATGGTGCCTGTCATATCCATGTTACTTCGCGGACAATCGTATTTTCCCGCACTGGCAGATTTCACCCTACCGCAACAGGATCAGCATGGTTGGACTATACTGTCACCATCATCAGATAGTAGATTGATCTATGTTCATGCCAGCTTAGGCAATGATTCTACTGCCCAATTTTATGGTCCTGGCGATTCAGTGATCGGTCCTGATCCGATAAATCCAACTGGACCCGTTGCAGCCTTTGAGACAATTGCAGCAGCAAGAAGCCAGATGCGTGATGATAAACCCGACTGGATGCTGCTCGCCAGGGGGGAGCATTGGGAAGAGAACCTCACCGTTATCCGGGGAAGGTCTGCGGATGAACGGGCTGTTTATTGTGCCTACGGCAGTGGGCAAAGGCCAGAACTGCGGACCGGAAACAGCAAAGGAATTCAGAATTCGCAGATGAGTAATGTCATAATTGCCTCTCTACGCTTTTGGGCACATACGCGTGATGATGAGAGTGGTTATTTTACCGGCTATAGTGGCTCGCAGGGATTTAACGTTTATACGCGTGATGATACCTTTATCCGTGATGTTCTCATTGAAGATTGTGTGTTCAGATCGTATACGAGTAATGTTATTTCAGGGCATGGTACCAATAACCGTTATCCTGTCCAGCGCTTTATTCTGCGGAGATCGCATATTTCCCAGAACTATTCGACAGAAGCACACAGCCAGGGGTTGTATTACACCGGGGAAGGACCAACATTAGGGGCAGCAATCTTGCTGGAGGAAAATTTTTTCGATCATAATGGCTGGCGTATTCAGCGCTATGATATGAGTGGGATGCATAAAACCAATGGCCAGGCGACAATGTTCAACCACAACACCTATTTTGCCAATGCCAAGGGAGTCCTTTTCAAGGGAAATATATTTCTAAGAGGCTCTTCCATGGGCAATAAATGGACGGCAAACAATGGCTCTGCATCTGCAACCAATATTAATCTTGTTGATAACATCTACATCGATGGCGAGATAGGAATTAGCATCGGGGGAAATAATCCTGGTTCTTATCGCTTTAAGGATGTCACCATTCACAATAACGTATTCACAAAGATTGGAGAGAGTCAACCAACTAACCGATCGCTAGGCTGGGGTATTGATGCTCTGGATTGGGATGGTGGTAAAATCAGTAACAATCTGTTGCTGCATAATACCAATGCAAATGTGACAAATGTTTACGCCATTCATACTGCAGCTGAATCGGCTGCTCGCCATGTAGAAGTAACAAACAATATTATGTATGGTCTGGCCGGAGGACAAAGCGCGGGAAGTGGCCTAATCAGGGTGAATGACCCTGCAAATACGAGTAATATTTCATTTAGCTTTAACCATATTCACAACGCAGACCTCGCGTCTCTTATCTCGATAGGTAGCTCCTTGGGAGGCTACAGATTTGCAAATAACAAATATGCCAGTAGCCGGGGTCAATCTCAGTGGTTCGGCATAAATGGAAGCTGGACGAGTTTCAGCGACTGGAAAACAACCATCGACTCAAATGCCAGCACCTTTAATTCCTCGGTCTGGCCAGACCCAGATCGTGACATAGAAGGATATGTGAATCATTTAGGCAAGGGCACTACTTATCAGGACTTTATCGATTCAATTGCTTTACAGTCAAAAGAAAACTGGGATACAAACCTCATTGCCCCTGCAATAAATAATTGGATTCGGGCGGGGTTTGGTAGGTGAATTTTTCTTAATTGAGAAGCAGTTAATTGCTCCATTTCTTCTGCTTTCTGCCGGTTACGATTTGCTATATTTCCCAATAGCGCCATAAAGACTTGTCAGGAAGCTTTTCGCTTCTTCTGAAATATCAATAAATTCAAGGCCATATTCTGTTTCTGAGATATCGACTACCCTGAGCTTTTCATCGAGTTTGAAGCTTGTTCCAATTCTACACTTAATATTAACTAAATCGCCGAGATTGTGTTGGGCTATTGAACTGATGCGCAGACCAGAGCTAGCAATGTCCACCACGGTTGCACTGCTCTTTTTCAGGCTGAAAAGGTTGTGACATTGGGCCCGAATGGAACCGTCAGTTATTTTTCCCTGAGGGATACGCTTATCGCGCCGCCGATCAGGTTTTTCATCTGGCGGTGATGAAGTGGGAGGGCTCTGCTGTTCTGCTGTATTTTGAAAGGTGGGGATATCCTGGTTTTTGATATGGTTGACAAACCAGTCATGCACGAAGGTGTGGAGAGGGACCTTTTCCTGCTTCTTATAGCGGAGATTGAACCTGAAAATATTGAATTCCCGCATGAGATAGTAATGTTCAAGCGTATGGGGAATTCGATCAGCATGCTGCTTCAAGAGCAATTCTTCTGCATAAAAATGGCGGTACACATAATTCTCAACGATATCGAGCAATTTCTCAATACGTCTTTTGTCCTTGCCGTCTTCAATTGCTTTGCCGAGATCACCAATGAGCTCAAAGATGATTTTATGCTGTTTGTCGATTGAGGCAACGCCAACATTTAACTCAGGATTCCAATCATTCATAGCAATGTTTTAAAAGCTTAAAGTTATCAATGTTTACTAAATTTACTGTAGGCATTCAGTATTATCGGCCACTCAATACTGAAATATGCGATATTGGATGTTCTTCATGGCACTCATTGTACACGATAAAACGTGCTATCCCCAGCTTCAAATTACTTCAAATAGAGATGAACTTAAAAAATCCGAAAAAGAGTGAAATTATCGAGACCTATACCTAATGAGAACGAAGTGGTTTTGAATCAGGATCAGCTTTGAATCATGAGTTAGCTGCCGGACTAGTTAATCTTGAAGTATGCAAATAACCAACTGAATAAGGGGTAAGAATGTAACTTCTGAACTCTTGATGGATGATCACATGTCATCAATGCTGTTGTTCTTTTGCCTACTTGAGACAGTATAAACAGTATGAGCTCAGGTTTATTATTAACCTCTTTTGTCTCTTATTTAAAATTCTTTGGTTGGGTAGAATTACCCTATTTAACCTATTGGCGGGAAAATTGGGAGACAGATCGTTTCTTTTTTGTTAATCGTAGCGCAAGCCTTGTTCTACAGGGAAAAACAGTAATTATTTTTCAGAACTCGTGATGGATCACATGATATGAAACCAATCATTGGTTTGACTACATATGGATACCAGGAAAATCAGTTTTCCTCAGCATATTACGGCCACCACTATGCTCTGCCGCAAGAATATGTCGACTCAGTTAAGCGGGCAGGCGGTGTACCACTGCTGATTCCACCAAATGGTGTTGACGAGGAAGCGCTCTTGTCGATAATGGATGGTATCATTATGACCGGTGGTACCGATGTGTCCCCGGTTCATTATCGGGGAGATATTAACAATGGAAAGATTCTGAATCCAGATCCTGAGCGTGATACCACAGAGATTTCCCTTATACGCCGAGCCATCACGAGAAAGGATATCCCGGTACTGTGTATCTGTCGTGGAATGCAGATACTTAATGTCGCACTGGGCGGGACACTCTATCCACATATCCCAGATATTCGCGAAACGGACATACACCGCGAGTCAGATGCAGGTTGGATCATTCATGAGTGTATTGTGCAGCCAGGGAGTCAGCTGGCCCACATTATGGGTGCTAACCGGGTCAACACCTTCAGCGGGCATCATCAGGCGGTGGATAAAGTTGCCGAAGGCCTTGAAGTTACTGCCGAGGCACCAGATGGCATTGTTGAAGCGCTGACTGTACGCGATCATCCATGGTTAATCGGGGTACAATGGCATCCGGAAAAATCTACGGCAAGCGATCCTACTCAGCAGCGTTTGTTTGACGAGCTTGTTAAAGTTGCGGAGACGCAGAAAAAGTGAAATTCTTATTTAGCATTCGTGCTAAAACTACCCTTGTGTTCGATACCCAATTGCAAACACAGAATAATGGTGGTATCTCTAATTCGAGTTATGGGCGTTTGTTTTAATTCCATAAAGATGCTGTCATGATTCATAAATTCAATATACTGGTATTCTGCTGGAGAAAATGATTTATATCGTAAATAGCTGAAAGACTAAAGCAGGTGCAAAGGTTGGTGATGACCGCTGGATATGAGGAATTTCAGAATCGCTGTCTTCTGTTTGATATAGAAATTAATGAAAAAAACATCATCTATTCCATTGGCGCAGTATTAGGTGGTCAAACGTTCCAGACCTCACCCGGCAAACCTATAAATCAAAGAACACTTGAGGATTTTAACAGATTTGGAAAAGAGGCAAAGTTTATTCTCGGCCATAATATACTTTCTCATGACATTCCAATCCTAAAAAATGTTGCACCAAGTCTAGATGTTTTAACTAAACCTGCAATAGATACGCTGTATCTCTCACCTCTTGCCTATCCAGCAAATCCTTATCATAGACTGGTTAAAGACTATCAGATCGTTCGGGATAGTGTGAATGACCCCGTTCAGGACGCAAAACTGGCTGGAAGGGTTTTTAATGAGCAATGGGATGCGTTTGTAATTCAACTCGAAAACGGATCAGAAACCCCTGTTCTTTATCATAGCTTTTTCAAAAAAGATCGAAAGCTTGCCGGAACAGCAAGTGCTTTTGCTGCCATGGGAGTTCCTGCTCTTGAGGATGATGATCTGTTTGAATCGTTTGCCTGGTTTGCAAAAAAGCATGCGTGTTCAACAGCGGTTGATCAGTTGTTTGATCAGCTCTACGATGAGGCTTTTGATTACGTTGTTCTCGCCTATGTTACTGCTTGGTTATCGGTTGCCGGCAAAAACTCTGTATTACCTCCTTGGGTCAGACACCAATTCCCACAAATATCAATAATTCTGCATAAATTGAGAGAGAATGATTGTTCCGATTCCAACTGTTCACACTGTGACTCCCATCATAACCCACAGCATTTTTTAAAGACATTTTTCGGTTTTGATAATTTTCGTCCTCTACCTGCAACTCAAGAGGGCAAAAGTCTGCAAGGTGAAGTTGTGGCGGCCAGTGCTAAAAACTCTACGCTCTTTGCCACACTACCCACTGGAGGCGGCAAGTCGCTTTGCTATCTTCTCCCTGGATTAATGCGTTATCAACGACGGAATTTGTTAACCATTGTTATCTCACCATTGCAGGCATTGATGAAAGACCAGGTGGACAATTTTTCAAGGTTAACCGGGACGAGACTAGCTACTGCACTGTATGGAATGCTGACAATGCCTGAAAGAGGTGACGTCCTGGAATCAATCCGCTTAGGAGATGTGGGAATACTCTATGTCTCTCCTGAGCAGCTGCGTAATCATTCTTTTGTAAATACGATAAATCAACGCGAAATTGGGGCATGGGTTTTCGATGAAGCACATTGCCTTTCAAAATGGGGACATGATTTTAGGCCTGACTATTTTTATGCGATTAGATTTATCCGAGAATTTGCCGCAAAAACCAGATCCCAAATTCCACCAGTTCAATGTTTTACCGCTACCGCAAAGAGAGATGTTCGGTCGGAAATTGTGGACACAATCCAAAGTGAGTTGGGGCTTCGAGTTAAGCAATTCGAGGGAGGCCACGAAAGAACGAATCTGCATTATGAGGTGTATCCCGTCGATAAGTATGAGAAAAATCGAGTCATCCTGGAACTGCTTAACGCCCGGTTTGCCAATAATGGTAGTGTTGTCATCTATTGTGCCACGAAAAAAAATACAGAAAATTTAGCCGAGTTTCTGCAAAACGCTGGCTACACAGTTGAAGCTTTTCACGCTGGTTTAGAAAATTCTCAGAAAAAGCAGCTACAGGAACAGTTCATAGAAGGGGAGATACCCATCATATGTGCAACCAATGCCTTTGGCATGGGCATTGATAAGGATGATGTACGTTTGGTGATTCATGCGGATATTCCCGGTTCTTTGGAAAATTATCTGCAGGAAGCAGGGAGGGCGGGGCGTGATCATGACGAAGCTGAGTGTATCCTGGTATTTGACGAGCAAGATGTTGAAGGCCAGTTTCGTTTAGGCAGTATGTCGCGCCTGACCAGAAGGGAGATTGCTCAGATGTTACGCGGTATCCGCAGGGCTTCCAGAGGTGAACTGGAAGTTGTCCTTACGGCAGGCGAGCTTCTTCGGCGAGACGACGTTGATATAGATCCCGATTTGATTAACGATGCTGATACCAGGGTTAGAACAGGAATTGCTTGGTTGGAGCGCGCAGGATTTCTGCAAAGAAACGAAAATAGTACCAGAGTTTTTCAGGGAAAACCTCTGGTTAGAAACATGGAGGAGGCAACAGCTAAAATAAATGATTTAGGGTTATCAGCAAGACAGCAGGAGAGATGGCTGGCTATATTAAGCACTTTGGTGGCAAAGAAAAGTTCGGAAGGCTTCAGCGCCGATGAACTTGCCAGCTTATCACCCTTTGCCACAGCAGAAGAAGATTTTGTGTATGAAACAGAGACCCAACGTGTGCTTAAAACGCTGCACGATATGGCGGAACAAGGGATTCTCACAAAAGAAACAACCCTATCTGCATATATCCGTTACAAGACCAGCAAGAGTGCCAATGATCACCTTCAACGGCTAGGTTCTCTGGAAAGAGAATTTATACATATTTTGCAAGAGCAGGCACCCGATGCAGAGTTGGAAATATCTTTAGAGTTGGATCTTCGGCAGATCAATCAACAGTTAATTGATAGAGAATATACGTATAGTACACCAGATGTGTTAAAGCTTCTCCTTCATGGATTGAGCCGAGACGGTAAAGGCCTTGCCGGTCAAACCGGAAGCATAAGTCTTCGAGCAAAAGGGAGAGACTGTTTCGCAGTATATCTTCACAGGGGTTGGGATTCTCTATTGACCACAATGAAGATACGACAGCAGGCAGCAGCAGTTGCTTTAGAAGTAATTCTGGGAACTGTAAAACAGTCTGAAAAGCCTAACGCAAATTTGTTAGTTGAGTTTACCCTGGAGCAGATTGTTGAAGGGCTTAAAAGGGATTTGACTTTATTCTCTCAGTTGAAAAAGCCTCTTGCTGCGGCGGAACGAGCGTTAACCTTTATGCATGAGCAGGGGGTGTTGAATCTTCAGCAGGGGCTTGCGATATTTAATCAGGCAATGAGTCTGCGTTTGCAACCCGAAGCAAAAGGCCGGCGCTATACAATTGCAGACTTTTCGCCTTTAAAGACCCACTACACAGAGCGTAATTTTCAGATTCATGTGATGAACGAGTATGCCCGCCAGGCACTTAAAAAAATTACTACGGCTATGCGTTTGGTGGCTTCCTATTTTAATGATGATAAGGAAGATTTTGTAAATCGATATTTTCCGGGCAAGAAAAAGATATTGGAGAGAGCGACTAGCGAACAATCGTATTTGCGCATTGTTGATGATCTGAAAAACAAGACTCAGACGACCATTGTATCAGCGCCAGCAGATAAAAATATGCTAGTTTTGGCTGGACCAGGAGCAGGAAAAACGCGGATTGTTACTCACCGTGTTGCCTACCTATTAAGGGTGGAACGGGTTAGTCCCTTCGCGATACTGGTTCTCTGCTTTAATCGTAGCGCGATTATGAGTCTGCGAAAAAAATTACGAGAACTTGTAGGCTATGAAATGGCTAATGTCACGACTCTTACCTTTCATGGTCTTGCCCTTCGTTTGACGGGTAGATCTTTAGCGACCGCTAAAATTAATAATAATGAGGAAATTGATTTTTCCAGGATAATAGGAGATGCAATCAGTCTGCTGAAAGGTGAGGCTGACACGCTTGGTTTTGACAGTCAGTCTGCCTGGGATACATTGATAGGAAAGTTCAGTCATATTTTAGTTGATGAATATCAAGATATTGATGATGAACAATATGAACTGGTTTCTCTCCTCGCAGGAAAAAAGGAAGAGGAGCACGACCAGAAATTAACCATTTTGGCAGTGGGAGATGATGATCAGAACATCTATCGGTTTCGCGGAGCAAATGTGGATTTTATTCGCCGCTACCATGAAGATTATCAGGCGGAGAAACATTTTCTTATTGAGAATTACAGGTCCACTGGAAATATCATTGCGGCAGCAAACACACTTATAGAACAGAATATCGATAGGATGAAAACGGAGCATCCTATCCGGGTCAATGAGGCAAGGCGGTTGTTGCCCAACGGGGGAAACTGGCAGATCAATGATCCGATAGCTCGTGGTAAAGTCCAGATTCTGCAGGTTGCCAGTGTTGAAGCCCAAGCGTATGGAGTTCTTGAAGAAGTCATGCGATTAAGAAGTTTAGAGGGCGAATTTGATCTAAACAACTGCGCTATCCTGTCACGTGAATGGAGAAACCTGGATTTACTCAGGTCGATTTTCGAAGCACATGATATTCCAACAAACTTACACTGGGGTAGAAGCGGAGGCTTTCCAGGCCTTAGTAGAATACGCGAGAATGCAGTGCTGTTGGACTATTTGAAGAAACATAAAATAGACTCTTTATCGGGTAACTCGCTGCTTCAGTTTCTGCCAAACCAACCAAATCAAGATAATTTGTGGCAAGCAAACTTGAGAACCCTTATCAATGAATGGATTGAGGAAACGTATGATGCCGAGCAGCCTGTTTCTTTAATTGAAGACTACTTTTATGAAGCACTCTCAGATCAGGGGCGCTCGAGAAATTTAGGTAATGGCATTTTTCTTTCAACTGTTCACTCCGTTAAAGGCTTGGAGTTTGACCATGTATTTATTCTAGGAGAGAGTTGGGAAGAAAATACGGGTGACGAAGCCGAAGAGGAACGAAGATTGTATTACGTAGCCATGTCGCGCGCCCGCGAAACCCTCCAGCTATTTTCTATTAATAAAATTCCCAATCCTCATGTATCCCTGTTGTCGGGAGACTTTCAATTACATAGAAGTTTAAGCCCTTCTATTGACAGGAGGCATAGTAAAAAACACTACGCTTTGCTTGGGATGAAAGATCTTTATATCGACTTTGCTGGAGTAAAAAGGGATAATCATCCATCGAGGATTGCATTAGACGAATTAACCACGGGAGATATTTTATCATTGGAATTACGCAATGACCGTTTGGAATTGGTAAATGATAGAGGCATTTCTGTCGCTCGCCTGTCGAAGTCAAGCAAAGATGAATGGGCCAATAAATTGGATACAATTTTGGAGATACGAGTGATTGCGATGGTGAGACGTTATAAGAATGCCATCAGTGATGAAGTTTTTCGTGTTAAGTGCTTCGGTGAGATGTGGGAGGTACCTGTTGTCGAGATTTGTTGTTCTAGTGATTAAAAAGGAATTTATCCAATATTGTTTAATTGTTTAAAATTAAGAACGAAAAATCGACTCCACAGTAAATCAAGAAAAAAGATTAGAGAAAAGATTCTACCTCGAACATTATGGGATTATTCGACATTACAGCCATACTGGTAACACTGGCAGCCCTCTTCAGCTATATCAACCATCGGTTTCTCAAGCTGCCGAGGACCATCGGTCTGATGATCCTTTCCTTACTGGCTTCACTCGGTTTGTTGGTAAGCGGTGCATTTGAAATTGTCACCCTGGATGATCGGGCGACCGGAGTCCTGCGGAAAATAGATTTTCATGACACCCTCATGCATGGCATGTTGGGGTTTCTGTTGTTTGCAGGTGCGCTGCACGTCAACCTGCAGGATCTGCGGAAGTTAGGCTGGGTCATAGGGCTTTTGGCGACCCTGGGAGTAGTCGCCTCAACCTTTCTGGTCGGCTTGATAAGCTGGTCTCTTCTTGCCTTGCTGGAAATGGAAATCCCTCTATTGTACTGTTTTCTTTTTGGAGCCCTCATTTCGCCAACAGATCCCATTGCCGTGCTGGGAATCCTGAAAAAGATCGGCGCACCCAAAAAGCTCGAAACCATGATAACTGGTGAATCGTTGTTTAACGATGGTATCGGCGTAGTTGTCTTTCTCACCCTGTTTTCTCTGATCGAAAGTCCCGCAGCAAGTATTGGCGCTGCCGAGGTCGGCCGCTTATTAAGTGTAGAAGCCGGTGGTGGTATTATTTATGGAATTGGGCTTGGTTAC
>CAZWVC010000147.1:0-10187 GCA_964637245.1 uncultured Desulfocapsaceae bacterium | reverse complement strand
TGTATAAGAAAAAATATGCAAAAGACAAAAATGACTATCCCTGGTTGAATTCTGGCAATCTCTATCTAGAGGATATTATAAAGAATGCAAGAGTAACTGTCCTTATCGGAACTTCCGGGCAAGGAGGTTGTGTCGGATGTTTTACTCAGGAAGTAGTTGATGCGGTTGGTAAAAACACCTCATTACCTGTAATATTACCTCTTTCTAATCCTGAAGCTGTAATTGAAGCTAAACCTTCTGAAATTTATGATTGGACCAATGGAAATGCTCTGGTAGCAACCGGAAGTCCATTTGCACCATACCATTTCAATGGTAGAGTTTATACTACCCGCCAGGCTAGTAATGTTCTGGTTTTTCCTGGCATTGGTCTAGGGATACTCTCATCAGGTGCTCGAGAAGTATTGCCTCAGTTTTTTACTGCAGCGGCACGGGCAGTGTCTGAATATGTCAGCAGAAAGGAAAGGGAAGAAGGCTGTTTGGTTCCCCGGCTCGCTTCTCTTAAAGATGTCACTTCGAAGGTGGCATTGGCGGTAGCTATGAGTGCTGTAAAAGAAGGTGTGAGCAGACCTTGCGTTTTTTCAGATTTCCAGCATGAGAATGACGAACAGCGCATGAAAGAACTCATTCGTAAAATACGCTGGGAGGCAGATTATTTACCATTGGTTGCCATGTGAAAGAAAATTCAGAACTATAAGGTAAAGAGAAATCTTAATATTTATATATAATTCTACAGAATAGTTAACGTAATAATATTTTTGGACATTTGTTTAAAATTACTTGGCAATTTCTAGCTCAGCATGTTATTTGAGCGCAAGACAGTGCAATTTTATTAAAAGGCAGAGTATTATTAATCGCTCGGTGTGGTTGGAACGTAAAATTATGTGTTTTGTAAAGTACACTAACGATACACAAAGATGTGATTAGTCAAAAGGATATTTTTAGAACTGCAGCAACAGTTCTAGGCGAGAAGGAGAAAAACTAAAGATAAGCTTTTAACGAGAGGTGAAAAAATGACAGCTAAGATAGTCAGTGGTACCGAAGTAGCAAAAGCGATCAGAGAAGAGTTAAAGAGTGAAATCGCCGAACTCAAAGAGAAACATGATATAGTTCCAGGTCTTGTGACAATACTTGTCGGTGAGGATCCTGCCTCACAATCCTACGTGGCAGCAAAGAATAAAACAGCACATGCCATAGGAATCCACTCTGAACAGATAACCCTAGATGCCGAAACTCCTGAAGATGAGTTGTTGGAACTGGTTAAAAAGTATAATGCTGATGAGAAAATCAATGGGATCCTCGTCCAGTTACCACTACCAAAACACATAAATGAGGGTAAGATACTTAATGAAATCAACCCTGATAAAGATGTTGATGGATTTCACCCTGTAAATATTGGTCGTATGGTTCTTGGTGAGCAATGCTTTCTCCCCTGCACCCCCCATGGTGTACTTGAATTATTGTCCCGAAGCGGAGTTGAAACAAGTGGTGCTGAAGTGGTGATAATCGGCCGCAGCAATATCGTTGGCAAGCCAATGGCTAACCTTATGCTCCAGAAGAGAGATGCGGGTAACGCCACGGTCACTCTCTGTCATACTCGGACTAAAGATATGGCTGAACACTGTCGGCGGGCTGATATAATTATAGCAGCAGTTGGTGTACCTAAGCTGGTGACTGCTGATATGGTAAAAGAAGGGGTTGCCATTATGGATGTTGGGGTTAATCGAATTGGAAAGTCAGACTCTGGTAAGGCCATATTAGCTGGAGATGTTGATTTCGACAGTGTTAAAGAAAAAGCTTCAGTTATTACTCCTGTTCCTGGCGGTGTAGGACCAATGACCATTACCATGCTGATGAAAAACACTTTACAATCAGCCAAAATGGCTGCCGGAGTAATTTAAACATAATTCACTGGTGAAGTTGTCCGAAGCACCGCTACACATTTTGCGGTAGGGCATAACCCAATTATTTGAGATGAACAAGGCGTTGCTGGAATCGCTTTAAAGCGAAGTCAAAGCAACGCCTTTTTAATTTTGCGCAGAGGATTCATTATCGATGAGTCGACGAATCATTTGATATAATGAAGCGAAGGATTCACTGTCATATACTTGACGGCGGAATTTTGAACTTCCCTGTAGGTTTTTGAAGTATCTACCAATGTGGTTCTTTACCACAGCAAGCAACCTTTCAACATCCAGATGTTTCTCCATTAAATCAAGATGTCGTAAAACTGCTCTGAATATAGTGCTGTATTCATCTGGTCTGCCTTTGCTGTTGAACACCCATGGATTGCCCAGTGCACCTCTACCTATCATAACAGCATCACATTGAGTTGCAGTTATCCTTTCCATTGCCTCTATATAACTTGTTATATCACCATTACCGATAACCGGGATAGATACTGCTTGTTTCACTGCAGCAACACAACTCCAGTCAGCTTTACCGGTAAATCCCTGTGACCAAGTCCTTCCATGTACTGTCAGTGCGGATGCACCACTTTCTTCAACAATTTTAGCGAAATCTATACAGGTAACAGAGGAACTGTCGACACCTTTGCGAAATTTTACACTAACCGGAAAATTGCTGTTTTTGACAACCTCACTAATGATTGTTTGGGCAAGTGCAGGGGTAGCCATAAGAGCAGCTCCTGCCCCTTTTTTTGTAACCTTTTTTACGGGACAACCCATATTGATATCCACCATGTCTGGTTGAAAATTATTGAGGATATCTGCTGCTTTGGCCATCATATAAGGGTCGGCACCGAAAAGTTGAAATGACACTGGTCTCTCTTCTGGCACCGAAGCCAGCATAGTGATGGTCTTCCTCTGGTTATAAACAAGGCCGTGACAACTGATCATTTCTGAGACACCCAGTCCTGCCCCAAATTCGTGACAGAGAAGACGAAAGGGGAGATCACTATAACCAGCTAATGGTGCTAGTATTAGTGGGGACGATAGAGAGATATTTGCGATCTTCGACATGTCTTAAAACTGACGGCTATGTGGTGCGGAGTGGGAAAAGCCGACTCTTTAGAGTGAGCCGGCTCTGTATTTGAATTGTCTACTTCTTAGAGGGTTTGCAGTTTGCTTAAAGTTCGCAGGTATATTTCTTGAGACATTTCGTCAATAATGGTTTCCAATGCTTCATCTTCATTTTCTTCATCTGTAGAATTCACCGCTCCAACAGTAAATTCTTCTGATCGGAGTTGATTTGGCTCCTGAAAGAGGACCTTGCCACTATCTATATCCTTAAGAATGTAACGAACCAATAACTTTAGCTTAACCTCACGGGTGGTATTGTCTGTGCCGTACGATAAACTTGGCAGATCTATTGAAACAATTTCACCTGCAAGGATGAGATCTGCCTCCTGCTTCGTCTTGACAATTTTCAATGAGTCACTTTTTTGATACCACTCCAGGAGTGATTGGTAAATCTCAGATTCGAGTTGTAGCTCACTGGTTCTATTTTTCCAAGAGGTTATGTACACGGCTTTCTCAGGTCCTGCATATACATAGGGATTGCGGTACCCACATGAAACTCCAAGAAACAATATGACAATGAGAAGGAAGATTGAGAGGTGGCGTATATTTTTCAATTGTCTACTCCGTTAGTTAGTCCCAAAGGTTATTTGAGTCTCACACACCCATGAGGTGGATCAGCCGTAAACTTCTGCCTGTGAATATGTAAAGCTAAATAACAATATTGACAAGTTTCTTCTTTACAACGATTACCTTTTTTACGGCTCTGCCATCTAAAAAGCGGATGATTTTCTCGTCATGAAGCGCACGTTCCTGCAGGACCTGATCGTCAGTGTCGGCAGAAACCGCAATACGTGACCGAACTTTTCCATTAACTTGAACGACAATAGTTAACTCTTCATCCTTGGCGATGTTTTCATCAAAATCTGGCCAGCTCCGCTGATCTATCACTTCGTTATGACCGCATTCCTGCCACATTTCTGCTGCAAAATGAGGCACCATGGGTGAGAGCAAGAGTAAAATTGTATCGACTGCTTCCTTGATGACACTACTTTGTACCGCTTGCGCAGATGAGTCAGACTTATTTGCTGAGAGCACATTGAAAAGCTCCATTATGGCACTTATAGCGGTGTTGAAATGAAAATTCGACTCAATATCCTGTGTCACTTTCCTGATGGTCTGATGACATTTGCGTTGTAGATTGCGGCTCCTAACATCTAAGTCTTCTTTAACGTTATCTGAAGAAACAATTACTTGCTTATTGGCATCTATATAACGATACACTCTATTGAGAAATCGTGATGCACCTTCAACACCTTGGGCAGACCATTCCAGATCCTTTTCCGGAGGAGCAGCAAAAAGACTGAAAAGGCGCACGGTGTCGGCACCATACTCATTTATCAGATCATGGGGATCGACAACATTACCTTTTGATTTTGACATTTTTGCGCCATCCTTAATAACCATTCCCTGGGTGAGTAAGTTAGTAAATGGTTCGGCTATGTTGAGATATCCCAAATCTCTCAAAACTTTGGTAAAAAAACGTGAATAGAGCAAATGCAGAATTGCGTGTTCAACACCACCAATATATTGATCAACTGCCAGCCAGTAGGAAGCTTTGTCCTTTGCCAATGGAGAGTTCTCGAAATCTGGACAGGTAAATCGGGCAAAATACCAGGATGACTCGACAAAGGTATCCATTGTATCTGTTTCTCGCCGGGCAGTACCCGAGCAATTTGGGCAGGTGGTATGAATGAAATCTTCACGCATATGAAGCGGAGCACAATCATTGCTCGCAGATGTATCATCTTCAGGTAGTAATACCGGCAACTGTTCTTTAGAAACGGGTTGGACACCGCACTGATCACAGTAGACTACTGGTATTGGTGCACCCCAGTATCTTTGCCGGGAGATCCCCCAATCACGTAATCTGTAGGTTGTCTGGGCGGAACCAAAGCCATTTTTCTCTGCGTGTTGGATAATAGCCAGCTGTGCTTCAACACTATTCATTTCATCAAATTGATCTGAGTGGTGCATTTTTCCAGGAATGATAGAAGCTTCGATCATGTCAGTTGATTTAAGATCGGTATCCTCTGGTATAACAACTGGACGTATCTCTAAATTATACTTTCTGGCAAATTCAAAATCTCTCTGATCATGCGCAGGTACTGCCATTACGGCACCAGTTCCGTATTCCATCAACACGAAATTTGCAACATAGATTGGTACTTTTTCATTATTAAAAGGATTAATGCAGTATTTGCCAGTGAAGAAGCCTTCCTTTTCCTGTTCTTCCAAGTGGCTGCTGCGCTGTTTTTCAGCAATTATCCTTTCTGCAAAGGCTTTTACTTCAGCCGCATTATCATTACCGGTGAGTATTTGGTCAAGCAAGGGATGTTCTGGTGCTATGGAAAGAAAAGTAACACCAAAAATGGTATCCGGCCGAGTCGTGAATATAGGTATCGTTTCACTGCTTCCCTCAAGCTGAAAATGGCAATTCAAACCCGTGGATTTACCAATCCAATTACGCTGCATAGTCAAAACTTTTTCTGGCCAACCTTGCAAATGATCTAGGTCTTGAAGGAGTTCCTCGGCATAGGCCGTTATCTTAAAAAACCAGCCGTTCATTTTTCGCGGTTGAACGTCTTGATCACAACGCCAGCAAGCGCCATCGATAACCTGTTCATTGGCAAGTACTGTTTGACAGGATTCACACCAGTTAACCGTAGTAATTTTCTGGTATATGAATCCTTTTTTATACATTTGCAGAAAGAGTTCTTGTTCCCACCGATAGTATTTTTCATTGCAGGTGGCAATCTCACGATCCCAGTCATAGGAGAGACCAAGTTGTTTGAGTTGATTACGCATGTAATCGATATTTTGGTAGGTCCATTTTGCCGGATGGGTATTGTTCTTGATTGCCGCGTTTTCAGCTGGCAGACCAAAAGCATCCCAGCCCATTGGGTGAAGGACATTATAACCCCTCATTCTCTTGTAACGGGCTACTACATCACCAATAGAATAGTTACGTACATGTCCCATATGGATTTTCCCAGAGGGATAGGGGAACATTTCCAGGACGTAATATTTCTCTTTCGAGTTATCCTCGATGACTTTAAAAGATTTGTCATCTTCCCATTTTTGCTGCCATTTAGACTCAATAGATCTAAAATCGTACCATGAAGTGGTAGTAGTCTTATCACTCATTGAAATACTCTCAATTGTCGGCTGATTGTAGGTAAAATAGTAGTGAAAAGTTTCCGGTTTGGAAAGTTGTTAGGAATTTAATGTAATTCCACGTCGTCATAGTTGCTCATGTTCTCAAACATAGTGAATTCCTTGAGGAATGTCAACATGACCGTACCAGTCGGACCATTACGCTGTTTGCCGATTATAATCTCGGCGGTTCCTTTGTTGGGGTTATCTTCACTTTTGTTGTAGACTTCGTCACGATATATGAAACAAATAATATCGGCGTCTTGTTCTATCGCCCCGGATTCGCGTAAGTCAGCCATCATTGGGCGCTTATCTGTACGACTTTCTAGACTACGGTTAAGCTGTGAAAGGGCTAAGACCGGAACGTCGTGTTCTTTTGCAAGTGCTTTCAATGAACGAGATATCTCACTTATTTCCTGAGTGCGGTTCTCGTTTTTACCCCCGCGTCCTTGCATGAGTTGGAGATAATCTACCAAAATCATGCCAATCGGATACTGGGCAGCGAGTCTGCGAACTTTGGAACGCATTTCTAAAACAGAAATTCCTGGTGTATCATCTATATATATTGGTGCCTCTGATAGCATCCCAACTGCCCGGGTAAGTTTTGGCCAATCTTCATCATGAAGCTTGCCTGTTCGAATTCGCTGAGAGTCAATTCTACCAACTGAGCTTAGCAGCCTCATGGTTAATTGTTCCTTTGACATCTCAAGGCTGAAAATGGCGACACCTACTTTTTCAACCAGGGCTGCGTGTTGGGCTAAGTTCATAGCAAAAGCAGTTTTTCCCATGGAAGGACGGCCAGCTAAAACGACCAGATCAGAGGGTTGCAAACCAGCAGTCATTTTATCAAGCACAAAGTAGCCAGTGGGTACACCTGTAATGAGTTCTTTTCGTTTATATAGCTGTTCAACTTTTTCAAATGCTGCAGGAATTATATCCTTTAGCGGGGTAAAGTTTTGACCGCTTTTTTTACCTGCTACATCAAAAATAGCCTGTTCAGCCTTATCCACCAAAAGGTCTATCTCACCCTGTTCCTCATAACAACGGCTGGCAATATCGGTGTTAACCTCAATGAGTTTTCGCAATACCGATTTTTCTTTGATTATTCTGGCATAGGAATTTACGTTCGCGGTTACTGGTACAATAGAGGTTAAATTAGCCAGGTAGGCAGCACCACCCACTTCTTCAAGGCGGTTTTCATCGTTGAGATAATTGGTTAAGGTTATGAGATCTTGAGGATCGTTCTTTTCAAATAATGAAGTCATGGCTGAAAAAATGATCCGATGTGCTGGCGAATAAAAATCTTCAGCATGCAATATTTCAAGAACGTTACCAAATACTTTATCTTTTAGAAGGATGGATCCGAGAACGGATTGTTCTGCTTCAAGATTTTGCGGAGGTACTTTAGCCGATGTTAAGGGTGTTGTCATATTACTCATCGTTACTCAATCAAAATATAATTCAAACAAAAACACACCATAGAAGTTGGACTAATATGGTGTGTTCTTGATTCCAGCAGGGAAGAGCACTGGTCTCTCTTTAAAGCGACAGGTAAAACCGGTGAAGCTATATTTGATTATTTACTCACCCGCTTCCTGGGCGACAACTTTTACCAAAATGTCGGTTGTAATTTCAAATCCTACTTTAATCGGTACGGTGAATTCGCCAAGGGTTTTTATCGGATCAGTGAGAATTATCTGCCTTTTGTCTATTTCAATTTTCAGATCAGCTAGTTTCTCACAGATATCTGCGTTGGTAACAGAACCAAACAATCTTTCATCTTCACCAACAAGTTGGGCTATTTCGATGGAAATTCCGGCTAATTTTTTGGCAATTTTTTCTGCAGTTTTACGTTCATCAGCAAGTCTAGCGTCGATGGCAGCCTGATTCTCTTCAAAAATAGCTTTATTCTCAGCATTTGCTATGACAGCTTTACCCTGAGGTAAAAGATAGTTGCGGCCATAGCCCGGTTTTACCTTGACGATATCTCCCTCTCGACCCAGCGAATTGATTGTTTCTTTTAGAATGAGTTCCATTTTTTACTCCCTCAACATAATCATGAAGATTCTGTAACTAATTATTCAATTTTATTGTTTCTATTGCTTCCAGCCTGGGCTGGGTTCAGTTTGCGAAAATCAAACCATACATCTGCTATTCCAGCTATGAGTAAAACAATTGTGCCAAAAGATTGCAGCAGCATCAATATATAGATGGTGACCCGGAGAAAGAGAGGTACTTTCCATTTAATCAACATGAAGATAAGTACTGCAAGTCCCTGGAAACTATATATAAAAGCAAAAAGTATAAGACAGTTTATACCAATAATTCTTGCTGTATCATCGGTAAATACTACTATTATTCCCGATATGATTAACCCCCATATCAGTTTATCAGGCAAACTCCAGTATTGGTATTTGGGCCAAGGCCTATTTACCTTGAAGCGAGGCATTAAGGTATTGCCTAATACCAGTGTCAGCCACGCAACAACAATTAAGATACTGCCAAGAATAGCAGGAAGAATTATTGGTGCTATGGTTTTTATCTGAAAAAGAGTCTTTTCTATTAATTCATACTGTTCAGCGGTAAGGTTTTCATTACTGCCGTATTGTTTCAGTGCCTCGTCAACACCCCTGTTCAGCGATTCAGATATCGCCTGGAAAAAAGTGAAATCACTATTTATTAATAATACGCTGAAGAATATGAAAAAGGATAAGCACAAGGTCAATATCCCTTTATATCCAGCTTGCCAAGGAAGTTCATTTCGAGTTGCAGCTAGGGCAAAAATATAGCCTGCTGGAACAAAGGCAATACTGAATAAAGTTAGTTCAAGGCTCTGCAGAAAATAACCAATCAACAAAGCAGCCAGTAAAGCAATTGTTAAATGGCTGTTTGCCTGTCTCCAACCGTATTTTAATATATAAACAAATAATAATAAGGGAAGAAAACTACTAGCCCAACCTAATATTACCCATAAAACAGAGGGTAATAGCACTGCAAGAGAAAGCAGGGCAATGTGGGTGATATTTTTCTTCCTCTCAGGTTCTCTTTCAACCTGCTTGGTCACAATCCGTCTATCCCAATAAACAGTTAGCCCTGTATGGAGCCAGAGTAGGGCAAAAGAGCAATCTGCCTTGCTCTTTTAATTGCTTCACACAGCTGCCGCTGATGTGAGGCGCATGTACCGACAATTCTCCGAGGAATGATTTTCCCTCTTTCTGAGACAAAATTTCTAAGTGTTTTGACATCTTTGTAATCAATAGAAAGTTCTTTATCTGCACAAAAGCGGCAAACCTTTTTTCTTGAAAAAAGTCTTTTTTGTGGTCGTTGTGCCATTTTTTACTCCTGTATTTTGTAAACCCTTATTTCTCTTCAGTGTCTATTGTTTCCTGGTCGACTTCAGCTTGGTCTTCAACCTCAGCTTTACCGGCATCAACTTTGGCTTCTTCAGCTTTATCGGCATCAACTTTGGCTTCTTCAGCTTTATCGGCATCAACTTTGGCTTCTTCAGCTTTACCGGCATCAACTTTGACTTCTTCAGTTTTAGTTGCATCGGTTTTGACTTCACTATCAGCTTTTACCACTTCTTGCTCGGCCTCTTGTTCTTGCTCGGCCTGGGCTTGCTTGGTGGCAGCTTGTTGTGTTGCATGGGCTATTTCGTCAGCTGAAATATAATCTGCGGTCTTTATTGTCATGTAACGCAAAACAGCATCGTCGATGCGAAATTTACGTTCCATTTCTGCTACCGCTTCAGGAGTGCCTGAATAGTCACAAAATACATAGAAGCCTTGCAGTTCTTTTTTTATCGGGTAGGCAAGTTTTCTCATTCCCCACCTGTCTAGTTCAATAGTTTGACCTTTATCATCGGTGATGATGGTAGAAGAATTTTCAACAATGGTGTTGATCTCATCTTCGCTTAATGTCGGACGAAGAATATAAATCGTTTCATACCTGCGCATGTGTTCCTCCTCATGGACTCATGGTAAACTGGGCATTATT
>CAZWVC010000146.1:0-10218 GCA_964637245.1 uncultured Desulfocapsaceae bacterium | reverse complement strand
CTTTCATCGAATCCCTCTCTTTGGGGTCATAGAGTTTGTTATAAGGGGATCCAATCTCCCAGCCTTTATACCCCTCTTTATCCTTGGCAACTACTGAAGTATTTATTGAGAGAGCGAAAAAGAATGAAAAAACTGAAATCAGGCAGGTCGTGTAAACATTACGTATCACAATATAATCCTCCAATGACTAAACAAATTTTTTATTAATTATTTGGCAAATCTAAGATTTTTAAGGAAAAAAGCAAGATTGGCAAAAGCTTATTTATTCTATTCTCTCCAATTTTATAGATTGACTTGTCTGACCCAGCACTAGATGATTTAGATTGAATAATCTTGGCAAAGAATATGAAATACGCTAGGTTGAGAGCCAGTGAGGTTTGTTGTTTATACATAGAGCTTTCTTCTATTTTATGATGAAAGTCAGCGTACCACGCCAGTGCAAATTTTACCTTTAATTCTGCCGATGACCATCACACCTAACTGCGAGCAGTTGCAGCAGAAGCTTAAAGAACTTGAACAGGAAACAAACCGATTAAAAGCAGCGGAAGAGGCTTCTTTTCGTCATAACGTCTCCCTAAAGGTGCTTCACGAAACATCTCTGGGGATCATCGATAAACTGGACAAGGAGGAACTTCTGGAGAACATCCTTGAACAGGCGGCATCGTTGAGTGGCACAGCTCACGGCTATATTTACCTGCGGGATGAGGATGAGCAGCATCTGCAGATGAAGGTGGGAATGGGTTTTTTTAAAAGCCAATTGGGCCGTAAGGTTGTTCGCGGTGAAGGCGTTGGAGGTCGTGTTTGGCAGACAGAAGTACCCGTGGTTGTGGAAAACTACCAGTGCTGGCCTGGTAGAATTTCGGATAAGGTTCTTGACAGTCTTCGTTCAATTGTGGGAATTCCGTTAAAATATGATAATCGGGTATTGGGGGTAATAGGGCTGGCTCATGTTGAGGGTGATAAACGTTTCAGCAATGAAGATATTACAACCTTGGAGCGTTTTGCAGCACTTGCTCTCATTGCCTTGGAAAAAGCTAGATTATATGCTGATGTACGCCATGAGCTTGCAGAAAGGAAGCGCACTGAGTCATTCTGGCGCGAGAGTGAAAATCGTTATCGGACCTTTCTTGAATCATCTCCTGATCCAATTGTGGTTTACGATATGCAGGGAGTGGCAACCTATGTAAATCCAGCATTCGAACAGACCTTTAAACTTTCCCGGGAGGAATTGCTTGGCAAGCAGATAGATTTTGTCCCCACCGAAAACGTGCCTGAAACTCGAGCAGCCATCCAACGTATGAAAAGCGGGCAAAAGATCCACCTTTTTGAGACCAGGAGATTTACCAAAGAGGGCAAGATACTTGATGTACAGCTTAGCTCTACTCTATATCAAGATGAAGAAGGAAGACCTTTAGGAAATATAGTTACCCTGCGTGACATTAGTGCCCAGAAGCAGGTTGAGTTGGAACTCAATCGCTATCGCCATCATCTAGAGGAGTTGGTATCTGAGCGTACAGCCGAGCTTGCTGAAACCAATATCAGGCTTGAACAGGAAATTGAAGAGCGCAAGAAAGCTGAGAGAGCTTTGCGTAAACGCGAAAAAGAATTGCAGGCTCAATCTCACCATTTGGAAGAGGTCAATACTGCGCTCAAGGTACTATTAAAACAGCGTGAGGAAGATAAAAAGGAGCTGGGTGAAATTGTCCTGCGTAATGTCCAGGAGTTAGTCCAACCATATCTGCAGAAAATGATCAGCAATCGTCTAAGTAGCCAGCAGCGAACTCTAGCACACATTCTAGAAACTAATCTGGGTAATATAATATCTCCTTTTATCAATAAGTTGACCTCGGGATTGAGTCATCTGACTCCAGTTGAAATCAGAGTTGCTGGTCTGGTAAAGGATGGGATGACCAATAAGGAAATTGCCGAGGCGCTATTGGTATCTAAAAATACCATCTTGTTTCACCGTCATAATCTTCGAGATAAATTAGGTATAAAAAACAAGAAGATAAACCTCCGCTCGCATTTACTGGCAATGGAATAATAGTAGTTGTTTCCTACTATTTAACCACTATTTTTCTAACTTGCTAATATTCATTAATCCTGTATTCTAGAAACATATAATTATAAAAGCCGATCTAATGGTTTGTGATTATGTGAGATTTGCTCAAATTTATTCTGATAATAAAAAATGCTGCGCTTACGCATGGCTTTTCAATAAGAGTTTACTGCTTGTCCAACTAAAATTATAACTTCAAGCAGGTGTCACTCTATTACACTGTGGTAAGTATAGCTGTCTTCATGTTGTTGCTGTAGCGGTTAAGGGGCCAGCGTATGCTGGAAGGGGATACCGTTAACTTGAAAATATCCATGACCTCAAGATTAACGGTCTGCAACGATTCATCAGAATTGGCAACAATATTCACTGTATGACGCAACTACGTGTTTCAAATGTAACGCTGACTTTTGGCGGGCTTAATGCACTGACCAGTGTTGACCTCGTTATTGATCCTGGTATTATCACCTCAATTATAGGCCCAAATGGTGCTGGAAAAACGTCTATATTGAATTGTATCTCCGGGTTTTATCATCCAACCAAGGGAGAAATTCATTATGGTGAACATACTTTAACTACCGCTTCACCCCATCAAGTATCAAATATCGGCATTGCCCGGGCGTTTCAAAATCTAGAATTATTCCGAGGCCTCTCAGTCCTTGATAATCTCCTGCTAGCTCGGCATCAGAATCTCAAATATTCACTCTTTCACGCTCTGGTTTATTTTGGTAAGGCATCTAGGATTGAAGCTGAAAACCGAGCCTATGTTGAGAAGGTTATAGATTTTATGGAACTAGAGCCTTATCGCAAGAGTTTGGTGGGAAATCTCAGCTATGGTGTACAGAAAAGGGTAGAGGTCGCACGAGCGCTGACACTTGCACCTCAACTGCTTCTGTTGGATGAACCGATGGCTGGTATGAATATAGAGGAGAAGGAGGATATTGTCCGTTTTATCATTGATTTGAAAAAAGAGTGGGGTATCACTGTGGTTTTAGTTGAACATGATCTAGGGGTGGTCATGGATATTTCTGATCAGATTTATGTCCTCGATTTTGGCGTAGTTATCGGCTCAGGTAACCCGGAAGAAGTTGCTGCAGATCCAAAAGTGATTGAAGCCTATATCGGCGAAGAGTGATTTTTCCATGGATGCTAGAAAACACCTTTTACAATACACTATTCCCCAGCTCCTGCGCTGGCGGGTAAAAGAAACTGGGGAAAAGATCGCCCTCCGGGAGAAGGATTTTGGTTGCTGGAATTGCTACACCTGGAATCAGTATTATGAAAATGTCCGCAAAACCGGTCTTGGGCTAAAGAAAATAGGCTTTCAACCTGCGGATAAAATTGCCATAATCAGCGATAATATTCCCGAGGCACTATTCGTAGCCATTGGTGCCCAGGCCATTGGTGGCCTTTCGGTGGCCATCTACCAGACTTCACTACCAGAAGAAATTGGAGATGTTATCAACTACCTGGGTGTAAGTATGGTTTTCTGCAATGATCAGGAACAGGTAGACAAGGTTGCAGAAGTGCGGGAGAAGATACCTGCAGTAAACAAAGTGATCTATGAAGATCCGCGGGGTATGCGGAGCTATCGTAGTGATTCCTGGTTCATGTTTATCGATGATCTCTACCGGCAAGGCGAAAAACAGCATGAAGAACAACCAGAGTTATTTGATAACCTGATCGATGAAGGTAAGCCTGATGATGTCTGTCACCTTTGTCTTACTTCGGGAACCACAGGTTTGCCCAAAGGTTCCATGCTTACCCATCGCAATTATATTAATATGGGGTTGCAATTAACCGAGGTTGATCCCCTGGCTGAGACCGATGAGTATGTTTCATTTCTTCCCTTTGCCTGGATCGGAGAGCAGATGAACTCCTTTGGCGTTGCCATGGCAACAGGCATTACCATCAATTTTCCGGAATCTGTGGAAACCAGCATGGAGGACTTAAAAGAAATCGGGCCTCATTTTATGTTTGGTGCTCCCCGAATTTATGAGACAATTCGCTCACAGATTTGGTTGAAAATTGATGAGTCTTACTGGATTAATCGTCTTGTTTACAACTACTTCATGAAGGTGGGTGAAGAAGCTGCCGGATATCGAATGTCTGGCGAGATAATGCCACTCAAGTTGAGGGTAATTGCCTGGCTTGGTAAACAGATTATCTTCAGACCACTGGTCAACCAGATCGGTTTCCTCAGGCTACGGCGCGCGTATACCGGCGGAGCAGCTTTGGGACCAGAGCTTTTCACATTCTATCAGGCAATCGGGGTGAACCTGAAGCAGATTTACGGCCAGACCGAAATTGTAGGTATCGCCTACATGCACAGGGATGGAGATGTTCGCCCCGACACCGTTGGCAAACCATTGCCTGGCACAGAGTGTAAGATTTCAGAGGAGGGTGAGATCCTTTCACGTTCAGATTCAGTAACTCCTGGCTATTACAAACTTCCTGACAAAACTGAAGAGTTGCTTGAGGGCGGCTGGCTTCACTCAGGCGATGCCGGTTATATCGATGAAAATGGCCATTTGGTAGTTATTGATAGGCTTTCCGATGTAATGCATACTGACACAGGTGAGATGTTCAGTCCAATGTTTCTGGAAAATCGTTTAAAGTTTAGTCCTTACATAAAAGAAGCCGTGGTTTTTGGTGATGGTAAAGCCTTTGTTTCGGCTCTGGTAAATGTTGATCCGATTGTCGTTGGGAAATGGGCAGAGGATCGTGGCATCTCTTACAGCACATATATGGAACTTTCCGGTTTGCCGGAGGTAGCCGAACTCATCAATGAGGCGATAATCAAAATCAATGCTGATGCGGAAAAACCGCATTTCGAGATAAAACGCTTTGCCTTACTTTACAAGTTGTTAGATATGGATGACGGGGAACTTACCAAAACAGGTAAGATAAGGCGTAAATTTGTGCGGGAAAAGTATGGTGATTTATACGAGGCATTGTATGAGGTTGGGGTGAATGAGAAAAAGGTCGAAGCCTTCTATCAGTATCAAGATGGTCAGACAACAACGGTGGATACGACCATTCATTTTTACACACTGGGTGGCTTATGAGCTATTTTTTTCAACTTGTAGTCAGTGGAATTGTCGTGGGGTCGATCTATGCACTTTCAGCTCTTGGTTTTGTGTTGATTTATAAATCGAGTCGGGTGCTCAATATCGCCCATGGCCAGATAATTGCTGCGGGAGCCTTTATCACCTATGCCCTGACGGTGTGGGGAGGTGTTCCTATCTATTTCTCCTTTCTGATGAGTATGGTGGCCACCTTTTTTCTCGCAATGAGCGTGGAAAGAATCTTTCTTCGACGTCTCATCGGTGAACCCATAATCTCAGTAATTATGGTGACCATTGGCTTGATGTCCATTCTTGATGGCCTCATATACCTTACTCCTTTCGGCACCGAAAATTTCTCTTTTCCACCATTTTTACCGACAACTCCGCTCACCTTCGCTGGAGTCTCAATGTCCTGGACTCAGTTAGTGGGAGTGATAATTACCTTTGCAATGATCGCCGGATTTTCCTGGTTTTTTAAAAAATCAACGGTGGGGATCTCTATGCGCGCGGTCTCCGATGATCAGATGGCGTCTATGTCAATCGGGATTTCGGTTCCCCGGGTATTTGGATTGGCCTGGGCAATGGCGGGTCTGAGTGCTGCTGCCGCTGGCGGCATCATCGGAAATATAACCGGCTTAAATTTTGACACCCTGCATGCCTTTGGTATCGTGGTTTTTCCAGTTGTAATCCTGGGGGGATTGGATTCGATCCTGGGAGCTGTGGTCGCTGGAATTATAATGGGTCTGATCCAACAGTTTGCCAGCGGTTATCTGGACGGCAACTGGGGACTCAATGGGACAGGTCAGGTGATGCCTTATATCATCCTGCTCATCATCCTGCTTTTTAAGCCACATGGTTTATTTGGGATACATGAAATAGAACGGGTATAACTATGTCATCAAATCGTTGGTTGGCAACAGGTAACTATTTCACCTCGTACAAAGAAGAACAACGGATCTTTTTTACCAATCTGGATAGATCGGTAATGAGCATCTTCCTTTTCGCTTTGTTTGCCTGGCCAATGGTCTTCAGTGTCGGTAATAAATACATGCTGGTAATCGATAATATCCTGGTGGCGGTGATTGCGGTCATGGGACTGAATCTGGTTACCGGATTTGCCGGGTTGATCTCAATCGGTCACGCTGCTTTTGTCGGCATCGGCGCATATACCATTGCCTCATTTGCCAGAGTATTGGGCGACAGCCATATCCTGATAACCCATGGCTGGCCATTACTAATTCTAATTTCGGGCTGTATGGGGGCGTTTTTTGGTGCTATCGTTGGGTTACCTGCACTGCGACTGAAACATCTCTATCTCGCCATTGCCACCCTGTCTTTTCAAATGATCTTCGAGTGGACTATTAACTTCATGAACTTCTTCGATCAGGGACAGACAATCTCAGTGGGCCGGGTATTCTGGATTACCGGTAAGGTGGCACGCCGGGAGCATTACCTCTTCTGGTATTACGCCATCTTGGTAGTAATAGTAATTATGGGGTTTGGCGTGCGCAATTTACTGCGTACCCGTTATGGCCGTTGTCTCGTAGCCGTGAGAGATAATGATAGGGCGGCAGATGCCATGGGTATGCACCCTGGTTTTACCAAGGTTTATGCTTTTGCTCTGGCTGGATTCTTAGCAGGTGTGGCCGGCGCCTTACATGCTTACCTCTATCGTGGGGTTGGCATTGAATCGTTTACCCTGCATCATTCCATCGACTATCTGGCCATGGCAATTGTCGGTGGTCTGGGGACATTGCAGGGGGCTTTTTGGGGCCCGATGGCTATCAAGGTCCTTGATCTACAGGTGGAACATCTCTCAGAATGGGTGGGCTCCCATTTAACTGCTGCTACCAACTTGGCAACAGCACTCAGACCATTAAGTTTCGGTTTGGTAATTGTTCTCTTTTTGATGTTCGAACCAAGAGGAATTGCCAATTGGTGGCGAATTGTACGGTCGTATTTGAAGTTGTGGCCTTTCAGATATTAGTGAAAGGAGGAAGAAAAGGCACAGGCAAATATAAATTAGTGTTGAATTCGGTTGTTTCTGACCGGTTGTTTTTCATTTTTTTAAGAGGTCAATGCATTAATAACCAATGCGAAGGAGGAGATATGAAAAAGAAAAGTATGACCAGATGGTGTTTATGGTTGGTAGCTGTTTTCATGCTGAGTACTCCGGTACAGGCCCTTGCAGGAAATGTATATAAACTGGGATTGTCACTGGCAATTACTGGCCCGACTTCCGATGCCGGAAACCCCTATTCCAAGGGGGTTGAAGATTATTTCAACCATGTTAACGATACGAAAATGCTGGGTGATGACAAGATAGAATGTATCATCCGCGATGATCAGTATAAAACAGATATCACCAAACAGAATTTTGAAGATTATCTTGACCAGGGGATTGTCTTTTACCTCAACTATTCTACGGGAAGTACACTCGCCCTTAAAAAAGATTTTGAAGAAGAGCAAATTCCTGTTATTCCAGCATCTTTTCACGCAGGTAACCTGGATAATTCCAATTACATTTTTCTACCGATTGCCTCCTATTCGGCACAGACAATTGGTTTGGCAGAGTATGTGGTGAATAATCACAAGGGTGGGCCTCCTAAGGTTGCCATGTTTATCCATCCGTCTGCTTTTGGCCGTGGTCCGGTAGAGGATGTTAAAAAAGCGGTTGCAGCAGGACTCAAGATGGAGATAGTGGAAGTTGTTGAGCATGGTAAAAATCTTGACAACACCGCTATGCTCAAGCGTCTAAAAAGCAAGGGAGTGCAGTATGTAATTTCCCATACTGTTCAGTCTCCAGTTGCCACTATGCTTAAGGATGCCAGCAGTTTGGGACTGGTGGCGACATCCTTTGGCG
Source organism: uncultured Desulfocapsaceae bacterium (assembly GCA_964637245.1). Lineage (GTDB taxonomy): Bacteria > Desulfobacterota > Desulfobulbia > Desulfobulbales > Desulfocapsaceae > Desulfopila_A. The sequence goes on along the minus strand of CAZWVC010000146.1, from coordinate 2,231 downwards.
AGGAAGGCAAGGTAACCTTTCTGGGTGCTCACTATACCGGAGGTAATGATCTGGTTGCCCTTGCAGGTCCTTCTTCCGAGAATTTCTACTGGACTACCTCATATGTTGTTACCAGTGAGCCTGGTAAAGGTGCCGATATGCAGCTTTCCCTGGCGAAGAAATATGGTCGTGATGACAAGGCAGCCAACTCACATAATTATGCCAATGGCATGATGGTGGCCCAGGTTGCTGCTGAGTGCATTAAACGGGCAAAAGCCAAGGGCAAGAAGATTACCAAAGAAAGTCTTTATGAGGAGCTTCTGGCCATGAATGGTGACAATGCCTTTTCACCTGGAACAACTGTGGGGCCAGTAACCTACTCGAAAGATGATCAGGCAGGTGTAGATTCATTACAACTTTACGTTGTTAAGAGCGGTCAGTTCAAGTCAGCTGGCAAACCGTTTATTCCGGAGTACACAGCAAAGATAAAGTAGATAAACATTTCTCCTTCAACCGGTTATCCCGTGTGATCGACTGGATTGAAGGAGAATAGATCTCCTAAGGTTAAACGACTGGAAACACGACCATTCAATGAGAACAACACAGGCAGAAAAGCAGCTCGAAGTCAACAATATTGAGGTAGTCTACAATGATATCGTCCAAGTCCTGCGCGGTGTCAGTTTGACTGTGCCGAAGGGGGCAATTGTTGCTCTGCTTGGCACAAACGGGGCTGGTAAGACCACCACCCTGAGAGCTGTTAGCGGCTTATTGAAACCGGTGAATGGCTTTATTCGGGAAGGTTACATAAGATTTCAAGAAGAAGATATTACCAATCGCCTGGGAACGCATGTTGTAAAGCTAGGTGCGGTTATGGTCCCTGAAGGTCGCCGGGTATTCAAACATCTTACAGTGGATGAGAATATTAGGGTCGGTTCGATAACCAGAAAAGATGGTGCGGCAAGAATCAAAGAAGACCATACCCTGATGTATAAACATTTTCCCAGGTTGGCGAAGATTACCCATCGAATGGCGGGTTATTGTTCAGGTGGTGAGCAGCAGATGATTGCCATCGCTAGAGCGTTGATGGCTGCTCCGAAAATGCTAATGCTTGATGAGCCATCACTTGGATTAGCACCCCTACTTGTTAAAGAGATTTTTGAAAATATCCAACTCATTAATAAAGAGATGAACACTACTATTTTAGTGGTGGAACAAAATGCCAGGATAGCATTAGGCATTTCCGATTATGCCTACATTATGGAGTCGGGTAGGATTGTTCTGGAAGGGTCTTCAAAAGAGCTTCAGGAGAATCCTGATGTCAAGGAATTTTACATGGGAATTACCCGTGGTGGCGGTAGAAAATCTTTCAAGGAGGTCAAGTCCTACAAGCGTCGCAAGCGCTGGATGTAACAGGCGCGATGATCCTTTGAAAAGGAGACAATAATGAAATTCTTAGTGGGATATAACGGCTCGGAGATATCAAAAGCAGCACTCTCCCTAGCTCGAAATTATGCTGAAAGCTTCGCTGCAACGGTGATTGTAGCGACTTCTATGGGGGGAGGATCTACAGAGAAACCTGAGGAGATTGGTAAGGCTACGGAGAATCTTGCCTATGCCGAGAAGTTCTTCAAAGAAAAAAATATCCCTTGTGAAACCCATCAATTGGCAAGAGGAATGACGCCAGGTGAGGACATGGTGAGGTTTGCCATTGAAAATGAGGTCGACCAGATTTTTGTAGGTATTGAGAAAAAATCACGAACCCAGAAGCTCATTCTTGGCTCAAATGCACAATACATCATTCTCAAGGCACCCTGTCCGGTTGTAAGTATTAATCGAACGTAAATATAACAGATAGTAGATGCCGCAACCTGAGGATTTCCAAGTGAGAAAAGCCTTGTTTGATGGTGTATGCGTATCTATCCGCATACGATATGCGGAGTTTGGAGGACTAAAACCATGGGACTGTATGATCTTACCTTCTATGATCTGATAAAGAGAAACGCGGTCACGTTCAACAATCAACTCTGCTGGCAGGAAGTTGATGATGATCGAAAGCTGAGTTTTGCTGAATATAAAACTGAGATTGATAAACTTGCTGTGGGTTTGCTGAAAGCTGGTATTACTAAAGGTGATCGTTTAGGGGTAGTGGGTAAAAACAGCCTTGAGTTTTTTCTTGTCTATGGTGCAGCGGCTTGTATAGGAGCGATAGTCCTCCCCATAAATTGGCGGCTATCAGCAGATGAGATGTGCTT
>CAZWVC010000145.1:0-10234 GCA_964637245.1 uncultured Desulfocapsaceae bacterium | reverse complement strand
ATTTCTCGTGTTCTCTATGAGAATAAGTGCAATATCGAAGAATCTTCAATGATGTATTTAGCAGGAGAATTTGCAATTCTTCTGATGTTATCTGCACCTGCATCAGCAAGTGATGAGGTAGTAGAATTTCTTTCATCAGAATGTCGAAGACTGGAACGTGAGAAAAATATCACTGCGTTTATTCGTCCTCTCTCAGATGAGAAAAATGTAGTTAGGAACAGCTTTATTGAAAAAACTATTTCTGTCGAAGGGCTTGATCAGACCGGTATTGTGTTCAAAGTGAGTCAATTTCTGGCAGATTTCAATATCAATATCAGTACACTGGAAACCAAGACCAGTCAATCACCCCAGAGTGGTGGCGCATATTACTCTATGTCGATTGCGGTCGAAATCCCAACCGATTTATCTCTTCAAAAGGTTGAAGATGGGCTTGCAGCCATAGGTGATGAGCTCAATGTCGATGTTACAATCAATTAAATAGAAGAGGGAAAAGTATTGAGTAATTTCTTTCTCTATGTAGTTACTCTTTTTCTTAGTTACTGGTATTAGCATAATACCTGGTATTAAGGAGATCAAACCTTGGGGTTTAATGAAATGAAAGGTGAAGACGTCGACCTGAACCGGAAACATCTAAAGCCTTTAAAGGGGGGATAGTCGCCTTTCATTCGCGTTTATAGATGCCCATAATAACACCTTTTGGAGTCGTCTTTGATTTAATAAGCTTCAAAGCTGTAAGCGTATTGCCCTGGTCGAATAAATGTTTCCCCGAACCAACTATTATAGGAAAGGTCCATAAGCGAAACTCATCGATAAGCTTATGGGCAATGAGCACCTTGATAAGTTGACCGCTGCCGTGTACCTGTAGCAAGGGACCTTTTTGCTCTTTGAGTCGAGAGATTTCCCTTGCTATGTTACCGGTGATTTGCTTTGAATTATTCCAGTCAAGTTTGCTCAGGGTAGAAGTCACAACGTATTTTCTTGCGCTGTTCAGTTTTTTTGCCACAGGATTATCACCAGCTTTTGGCCAATATGCTGCGAAACTTTCGTAAGTCTTTCGTCCTAATAGTAAATCGTAGGGTTCAGCCATGGCCTCTTCCATCACTTGTACCATCACTTCGTCCCAATAGTTAAGGGCCCAGCCGCCATGTCTGAAGTCGCCCGATGGATCTTCATCTGGATTGGCCGGCGCCTGCATAACACCGTCAAGAGTCAAGAACGTAAGAATAACGAGCTTTCTCATAACGTGCTCCTTTTTATATGATGCTAAGTGAGACGAGGTTTTTAGGGGCCAGTAGAATGGTTAGTTGGTGACTTTTTTTCTCATACAAGTATTTTCTCATCGGGAAATGCTTTTGACCAATGATAGATTTCTACCTGTTCTCTTAACCCATTGGTCCAGAATGGATCAGATGTATATATTTCAGCAACTTGATGTATATTATCTGCCTCTACCACCCAAAAAGCACCAATAGGGTGAGAGTTTGATTCTACCCTAAGAGAACCAGCTATGAGTATTGTTTCCCGCCTCTTTTCCAGCCAAGAAATATGTTCATCGAGGTATTGTTCTCTAACCGTGTAACTGTCTTTCTTGTCTGTAAATCGAATAACAAAAAGCATTATTGACCTAGTTTATAGATTGTGGGTGAGTTCTTTAGCCTGAATATTTCATGAAAAACTTTTTGAAAGTTTTTCATGAAATATTCAGGTTAGAGAACATAGGTTACTGGCTTATCACGTCATTATAATCCCATAAATTATTTTTATTGAACCAAGATAGAACTCCTTTAAATAGCATTGTGTTTCATATTCTTTGGTCAATCTGAAATGGAATTGAATATGTCAATTTGTAATGACAGCTGTTTGAAAGCTTTTGCGTTTGCAGGCAATTGCTTTTCTTTGTCAATTGTTGCAAATATAAATTTCTCAATGAGTTTTATTGGTATCTCAAGCTCATGGGTTGACAGTTCGGATGTAATTACTGCAACCACATCCAAATCAGGCAAAATAAAAATAAACTGTCCCTGATATCCCATTGAATGAAATCCGTAAGGTTGAATGTACCATTGATATCCATAGTATTTGGCAATCTTACCATCCCAGTTAACCTCAATTTGCTTATTTGTTGATTCTGCGATCCAGTGTTTAGAAATGAGCTGTCTACCTTCCCAGCTTCCTCCTTTAAGGAATAAATACCCAATCTTTGCCATATCTCGAGGTGTCATCACTAAACCATGACTGCCATTTGGTATGTTTTGAGGATCCGTGCTCCAAATGTAGAGATCTTTTAAGATTCCTAAAGGTTGGAAAAGATTTTTATATGCGAAGTCTTCAACATCTAATCCTTTTTGCGCCAAGGAGGCTAATAGCAAGTGTGAACTACCCGAGTTATAATTAAATTTAGTTCCTGGTTCTGTAATTATCCGCTGGTTTAGGATGTGTTGTGACCAATTATCACTCATATGCATCTGGTATACAGGATTTTCAGGGTGCATGTAAGATTTCCCAAGCTCTTGCCAGTCTGTACCTGAGGTCATCGTCAGATGGTGTTTAAGCGTTAGATTGGCGAATCCAGACTGTTGGGCAGTGGATGTTGGAAGTTGGAAAAAATCATTTATTGGTTGATCAGGGCCATCAATTATTCCTTGTGAAATGGCAAGGCCAATTATCGCGGAAGTCACACTTTTTGTACTTGAATTAAGGGGACGAAGCTGAGCAATATCACCTTTGTCAGCTTCAAGAATGATATAGCCATTTCGAATAATCAGGATGCTGTTAATAGCCTCCTTTTTGTTATTAACCTCTTCCACAAGAGAAGTTAGCAGTTTTGAGTTAACTCCCTGCTTTTCAGGAGTGCTCTTTCGCCAGCTTTCTGTTGGCCAATAATCTGAATTTTGGTTAAAAGAAAAGTTATAGTCATCAGCTCCTGCAGGGATGCCTGCACAGCAGATTAGTAGGGTAATCGATGTGAACAAGAAGCATTTTAACAGGACTCTGGATGAATATGGCCAGCAATTTTTAATATAATTATTTAATTTAATATCCATAATATCATGGGGTTTTATCTGTTCTTTAGACGACGTGAAATGATATGTTTATACTTCTCCGACTAATTATCAATTTTTTTAATCAAGCTATTTAAATAACGAACATTACCTGCCAGTTGTAAAAAAGCTTTAAACACTTAAGGCCTGTTTAATTGGATGAGTTTTGAAGCTTAATCTCAACAACGGAATAGCTATGATTTTTTCAAGTATACCCGCTCAGGTCTTCCCTGAGCACCGTAGCTTAAATCAGCAGTGATTACACCGTTAGCCACAAGATATTCAAGGTAGCGGCGTGATGTTGTTCGACTGACACCTATCAGTGCACCAGCTTTTTCTGCGCTGATGCCTGCTGGATCAATAGTTTTTAGAATCTCTTGCACTTTTTTCAAGGTAATTGGGTCAATGCCTTTCGGCATTTCTTCACTGTCAGGCAAATGTTTGTCGGATTGGTGGAGGATATGGTCGACATCTTTTTGGCTGATTGTACTTATCTTATTGAGTTTATTTCTGTGGTCTCTGAATTTTTCAAGCGTTGCAGCGAATCTATTAAAAACAAGGGGTTTGAGAATATAATCGAAAACACCACCTCGCAATGCCTCTTCAAAAAACTCCACTTCTTTTGCGGCTGTTATCAGCACAACATCTGTTCTTTTTTGATTCTTGCGTATTTTCCAAAGCAGATCTATGCCATTGCCATCAGGAAAAAATATATCAAGGAGGACAAGATCCGGTTCAAGAACCGTCACCATCTCCTCAGCATCAGAAATCGAGTGAGCAATTCCCACCACCTCAAAGCCATTGATTTTTTCGGTAAAGATTCGTTGTATCTCAGCAATCTTCACATCATCTTCGATTATCAGGGTGTGAATGATGTCCATATTATCTAGCCCTGTTCTTTGGTATTATTACAGTGAAAGCTGCTCCACCAAGATCTGATCTACCAACACTGACGGTCCCGCCTATCCTGGTAATGGTTTTTTCAACAAGGTAAAGGCCCATACCGTGACCTTCAGTGTTTTTTGTAGTGTACCCCTTTTCAAATATTCTACCCCAGAACTCTTCAGTAATTCCTTCGCCTGAGTCGTCGAATTCAAAGATCAAATCATTCCCGAGGTCGGTCATCGATAATTTGACTTTGCTCTCTTGAGATTGATGCAGCACTGCCTCAAAACTGTTATCCAGAATATTACCTATTATGGTGACTAGATTGTCGCGTTTTATGGTTGCAGGAATATCCCGCATACTGCTGTCTGGATCTATCTGGAAGTCAATTTTCAATTCTCTTGCTTTATTGTACTTGCCAAGGATAGTTCCGGCAATAATTGGATCGGGAACAATGGCCATTAATGAGTTGAGCAGGTTTTGATATCCGGTTGTTTCCGCGCCAATTAGCTCTATTGCTTCCTGATGGGCTCCTATCTGAATAAGTCCTGCAATGGTATGCAGCTTGTTGGAGTACTCATGTGTTTGTATTCTCAACATTTCTGAGTATTTCTGGACTTCTGAGAGTTTTTGAGCAAGGGTGGTGAGCTCGTTCTTATCCCGAAAACTGGAAACCACACCTGTCACCTCTCCTTCATTAAAAATGGGGATGCGGTTGACTATGAGTTCCTTATCATCAAGGGTGAGGAGTCTATCCAGATGGCTTTCCCCTGTGTTGAGAATATCAAGCATTCTGGTTTCTGGAAAAATCTGTTTTACGGGTTTACCAACCACATCTGGGTTGGGCTGTAATCCGAGTGTAGAGAATGCTGCCTGGTTGATGGTGGTGATATGACCATCACCATCAATTGCCATAATTCCCTCTCGGATTGCCTCCAGAGTCGCAGTTTTTTCTTGAAGAAGGGTGGCTATCTCCTTGGGTTCCAGATCAAAAATAGCCTTTTTAAAATCGTTAGTGATTTTAATAGTCATGGCTAATCCAAAAAGAATGACAGCGGTGAGGACAGAGAGGATCTTAATATGGTAGCCCCTGATAATGGAGTTTACACTTTTTACTAAATAGCCGACGGAAACTATGCCGATAACATCGCCCTGTATATTGAAAATGGGTACTTTGCCGCGGATTGAGGGGCCAAGTGTGCCGGTAGCCTGTGAGATATATGATTGACCATCAAGTAAAGCCCTGTCATTATCGCCGCCAACCATAAATTGACCGAGCCGCTCTGGTATAGGGTGGGAATAGCGTTTTCCCTCTTTATCACCAACGACAACAAACTGTGCTCCTATTTCTTTACGTATTTTTTCGGCTATACCCTGGATTCTCGATTCTTCCAGATTACCATTTTCCAAATCATGACGTATTTCCGGGATGAGGGCTACTGTCTGGGCAATTTTTAGTACACGTTGGCCAATCTGATTTTCTAAAATATTGGAAATGAGTGTCAGGGAAAAACTACTGCCAACAACTGCCACAAAAATGAGCAAGGACAAAATAAGAATCACCATTTTTGTTCTGAGCTTCATTGGTTTTTTGTGGGAAGTTTGAGGGTCCATAGCAAAATTCCGAAATGTGTGGTTGATTTTCTTACTTGTCTTTGCAGTGTGAACAGAATGAACAAAATGAACAAAATGATTTAATCTCTCTTAAATTCTCTATTGTTTACATTTAGTTATGTTTGGCTAATTATGTCAACTAAGATTTACTTCATGCTGATGCGGAGAGGGCAAGTCTATCTTATTTCACAACCTGGGAATGATAGAGTGGGGATTCTTTTATTCTTATCATGGAATGATTGATTAATCCGGTTGGTTAACTCACACAAGGGAGGAGTATATGAAAAAGAGAGAAATAACGATTATGAAATTTTGTGCTGGTATTGCATCTGTATTGCTGATGTTCACGCTTACAGCAACACCTGCGCTATCGTCCAAAATTGATGAAATTCACTTTCTCATACCTGGCGGTGCAGGAGGTGGTTGGGATGGAACCGCACGTGGAGTTGGCAAGGCGTTACTCGATTCAAAACTTCTTGACCAAGCTTCATTTGAAAATCTATCCGGCGGTGGTGGAGGTAAGGCCTTGAATCATCTTATTTCTACAGCAGCTAGACAGGAAAAGACGTTGATGGTGAACTCAACACCTATTATTATTCGTTCACTTACAGGTGTATTTCCCCAGTCCTTTCGAGATCTGACGCCAATTGCTTCTGTGATAGCTGATTATGCAGCCTTTGTTGTTCCCAAAGACTCAAAATATACATCTTTTACGCAGGTGATAGACGATTTTAAAAAAGATCCAAAGTCAGTCAAGGTTGCTGGAGGCTCGGTAAAGGGCAGTATGGATCATCTGGTCCCTGCAATGGTAATTCAAGCTGCAGGCCTGGACCCACTTCAATTGAAATATGTACCTTATGATGCCGGCGGAAAGGCGATGGCAGGTTTGCTTTCTGGCGATACCCAATTACTTTCAACTGGATTTGGTGAAGCACTTGGACTTGCCAATCAGGGCGAAGTAAGAATTCTGGCGGTAACTTCTGAGAAACGTCTGGGTCAGGCGCCAGATGTACCTACAGTGAAAGAGCTTGGCTATGATATTACTTTTGCCAACTGGCGCGGCTTTTTTGCAATTCCCGGTCTCAAAAAAGATAAAGCCGAAGCCTATCAAGCACTATTGAAAGACATGTATGATACAGCTGAGTGGGAAGAGATTCGCAAACAGCGAGGCTGGCAGAATTTATATCAGCCCGGTGCTGATTTCTATGCCTTCCTGGAGGAGCAGGAAAAGGCCATTGGTGCAATAATGCGAAAACTCGGGTTTTTGAAATAATATCATCCATTTTACCGGTCCAGCAGTCATGGGCCGGTAGTGTTTTTAGCTACCCACAGAAGAGGGGGATTGTCATGGCACGGGAAAAAGTTGGGGCACTTATCATGCTTCTATTTTCCATCTCGTATGGTCTTTTAGCAACCAGAATTCAGCTAACTTTTCTTGCTCAACAGGAGACTTTTACGTCACGTACCATGCCATATGCCTTGGCGGTTATTGGGGCCATTCTTTCATTAGCGATTCTTGTCAGTCCCACTGTAGATCCAGCCGGCAAAAGAAGTCTTAGTGAAGAAACCGAGGGCATGGATTGGGTCACGGCCATTTTACTTGTCGTGTTGATGTTAGCATTTGGACTAACCATGAAATGGCTTGGTTTTATCTTAGCCTCTATATTCTTTCTGCTCATTGGTTTTTACATTCTCGGGGAAAGAAGAAAAAAGCTCATGATTTTTTCGGCCATTCCTCTGGTACTTGTTCTTTGGGCAATCATGTCCTATCTGCTTGGTGTGTATATAGCACCAGGTGAAATCTTTTATATATTGGGGATACTCTGATGTGGGAGGGAATGCTTAGTGGCATGATGACGGGGATCACCACCACGATGATTCCCATCAATATAGTAATGGTGTTGTTTGGCTGTTTTGCTGGAAGCTTAATTGGCATGCTCCCCGGCCTTGGACCAATTACTGCAGTTGCCCTCATGATTCCGGTGACCTATGGTCTTGATCCGGCAACCGGCATGGTATTGCTTGCAGGGGTCTATTATGGCGCAATATTTGGAGGGTCCACTTCCTAAATTCTCATCAATGCTCCTGGTGAAGCCGCCACAGTTGCAACTGCGCTGGATGGTTATCCCCTGGCAAGACAAGGGTATCCCGGTAAAGCCCTTGCCATTGCAGCCTATTCGTCTTTTTCCGGCGGCACCATAGCTGTTGTTTTACTGATGTTTTTTGCACCTATGCTTGCAAGCGTGGCGACCAGTTTTCAATCAGCGGATTATTTTGCCTTGATGATTTTAGGGTTAACTGCAGTATCGGCTTTTGCGGGCAGGGGCGGCGTGCTTAAGGCATTACTTATGGTGGTTCTCGGTTTGATGCTGTCGACAATCGGTACAGATCAAACTTCAGGAGTACAAAGGTTCACCTTTGGTTCACTTGAACTGCTCGATGGTATTGAATTTCTCCTCCTTGCAATGGCTACTTTCGCCCTCACCGAGGCTTTGATGATTGTATTAAAAAAAGATGCATCGTCAGATAGTCTCAATCCTAAAACCATAGGGTTCAAGAGCCTCAAAGTTACAGGAAAAGAATTTAAATTCATCACTCCGTCGGTACTTCGCTCGTCTTTACTTGGCTTTTTTATTGGAGTTTTGCCGGGTGCCGGGGCAACACTGGGATCGTTCATGTCTTATGGCATGGAGCGCAACCTTGCACCACCTGATGAGCAGAAAAAATTTGGCAAGGGCAGCCTACGAGGACTCGCTGCCCCAGAAACCGGTAATAATGCTGCAAGTTCTGGCTCTTTTGTACCGCTGCTCACCCTTGGAATCCCAGGTTCAGGAACAACTGCGGTAATGCTTGGAGCTTTGATTGCCTATGGCATCGAACCTGGTCCCCGGATGTTTGTTGAGCGTCCCGATGTGTTCTGGGGAGTGATAATGTCAATGTATCTTGGCAATGTTTTTTTACTCATCCTCAATTTGCCACTTATCCCTTATTTTGCGAGACTTCTAGCTATTCCTCGAAACCTGATGGTCCCCATAATTCTGTTTTTCTCATTGATGGGGGTTTATCTGGTAACATTCAATGATTTCGACATCATGATGATGGTCTATTTCTGTATAGCTGCCATGGCTCTTAGATTGATGAATTTTCCCATGGCACCTCTACTTCTAGGGTTCATTCTTGGTGGTTTGATGGAAGATAATTTAAGGAGATCATTATTGATATACGATGAATCAATGGCATTTATGTGGGAGAGACCTATTACTGCATCTATTAATGCAACCACCCTTTTTATTCTTTCTCTACCTCTGGCAAGATCTACCATAGCTAGATTTCGGAAGAAAAAAGATACCATTAAAGGGTGATTATATATTTGGCAATATTCTGTGTTGGTTGATGAGTTATGGAAAAATATTTAATGGTAATTGTGATTGGAACCTTCGGTGGTCTGGGAGCTGCTCATTATAATGTTCCAGGCGGGGCTGTTGTTGGGGCAATGCTTGCTTCTGGTGTTGTGGCAATTCTTTTACCTGAGGCAATAAACTTACCCGCTAATATGGCCACCGCAATCCAGATTATACTGGGCATCACCCTTGGCTTAACCTTTAATCGATCCTTTCTCACCCTGGGGCCAAAAGCCTTGCCTTTAGCTGTTTTAAGCACCTTGGTTCTACTTCTTGTTGCCATTGGTATGGCTTATCTTGCCAGCAAGCTTGGTCTGGTAGATTTTGGTACTGCACTTTTTGGCTTTTCTCCGGGAGGAATGACTGGCATGGCTATCATGGCTCAAGCAGAAGGGCAGCAAGGGGCAATCGTCGCATTTTTTCATCTTGTGAGGATCTTCACACTCTTTTTGACAGTCCCACTCCTGGTTAGAATATTTCTCTACTTTCAGACAAGGCTCTGACTACTGGAAAAGCCTCACAAGAATAATAATTTTCAAGATTTACTATATACAGCAAGCTCCTTAGTTAAATAGTCAGCATTGTCTCTTACTGATCCAATAGTTGATATGTTCAACAACGTAGGTAACTTATTGGGTAATTCCGTTAACACACCTGTACCTTCTGTAGCATTAATTGGTTGACCTATAAAATTGCGCTTAACTCGATACATTGATGATGAACTGTAAACTAGGATAAAAATCATAAACAGGGGCAAAATGGTGAGCTAAGTTGCAGTGGTGTGGTTTATGCCGTTAGGGTTTGTTTAGTGGCTGATTAACTATTTTTTAATCCACCATAAGCTGCAAAACATGAATTTTTATGTAATAGATCTACCTGATTGAAACCGACTTTGCGTAACAGCTCCAATTGATATGTAACTGGTCTTGGAGAATCTTCTTTTTTAATGTATTCAAAGACTTTCTCTCTATATTCTTGACCTCCAACAGAGTCTAGATATTCTCCATAACGCTCCCACATTAAAGCCTGGATGAATTCAGTTTCATGAGAAACCAAATCCGTTATCCAAACGCTCCCGCCAGGTGCAGTAAGCTGATATATATTCTCAAAGGCTGTTTCCCAGTCTTTATCATCTCGCAAGTGATGTAACACTGCTGCTGCAAGAATAACTTCATACCTTTCGCTATGGAGGCTTATTTTTCTAAAATCACCTTGAAAAATTCTGATCTTTCCATTGTTAACAGCCGCTATCCGTTCCTGAGCTTTCTCAAGCATTGGTAAGCTGAGATCAAT
>CAZWVC010000144.1:0-10249 GCA_964637245.1 uncultured Desulfocapsaceae bacterium | reverse complement strand
GACGATAGGGGCTGCCACTGTTGTTATTTTTTTTCTCGCACCCCGGCTTCTGACGGTTGTCCAGAATCATTTAGCCGACAAACTTTATTTCTTCTCGGTAGCAGGACCATTTCTCGCCCATGTAAAACTCGCACTGTTCTGCTCAGTATATGTCCTCATGCCTTGGTTGATGACAGTGCTCTGGAGATCCATGGGTAAACCTTTTGGCGTTACCGGAAAACAGCTCATAATTTTTGTGTTTTTTACCGTTGTCTTGTTTTACAGCGGAACTCTGTTCTGCTATTTCATTACCTTGCCTTTTGGTATTAAGTTTCTCCTTGGTTTCAGTTCGGCAGAATTACAGCCGGTAATATCCATTGGCAGATTTGTTAATTTCACTACAATTTTCATTCTTGCCTTTGGTATTATCTTTGAGCTACCAATATTTATGGTATTTCTGGCCAGAGTAGGGGTTTTCAGTCGTGCTTTTTATGAACGCAACAGAAGGTATGCTGTTCTGCTTATAGCGATCATTGCAGCACTTCTCACACCCACTCCTGATATTGTCAATATGTCACTTATGGGAGGCCCCCTCTATGTGTTGTACGAGGCTGGAATTGTGATTCTGATGGTGATGAGAGTTAAATAGAAGAGTGTAATGTTTCTATATTATCGATAGCTTGGAAGTTGTTAATCATCTGGAGATCTAGAATTCCTTCAGTCTGAAACCATGTTGCTTCAGCAGCGCAGCAGTAACACCAGGTTTGCCATGAACTGCACAGGAAGGACTACGGGACTTGAGGTAGACCCCGTCGATCTGCTGGTACGAGGCAATTGTGAGAACCTGCCTGGCACCCAAGATAAACTGGTTGGTAACATCCTTACCACTCTTAGTAATTATCTTGGCATGACCTGCAAGCACGTCGTCTCCGTCACCACCTATTATATCAGCGGCTTCGCGAGGTGTTGAAAGTCCGCCTAACTGCTCGGGACAAATCGGTATCCAGAAACTTTCTTCAAGGAGTTTGAGGCACTCTTCATTGGTTTTGAGTTTGCCGTCATATCTGGTACACAGACCAACAAGGCAGCTGCTGACCAGGATTATTTGTTTGGCTGTTGTCATGAAAAATGAGTAAAATAGTTTTAATGAAAAAGAAAATAAAAAGTTCACTCTCACCCTTGCAGCGTAATAAATTAATAAGAATCACCATTGTTCTTATAATTGCTGCTACAGGCTGGGTGTTGTTTGCCCCTAATATGGGGGTGATATCGCTCCATCAAGAACATAAACGGCTTGAAGCATTGGAACAACAAAAAATTAAGCTTGAGCAGGAGAATGCGGCGCTCCGTCTGGAGATTGAAAAAATCCAGAATGATATAGAATATTTTGAGCGACTTGCAAGGGAGAAGCACAATCTCTTGAAAAAGAATGAGATGGTCTTTGATTTCAATAAAGCGGAGAAGAAGAAAGAGTAGAATTAGTCAACCAGACTGGTTGCATAACGTTAACCTCAGTTAAACCCACCTCGGGGAACACAACCAGTAGAATCTGATGATTTTGAGCCAACCTTCATGCTCGAAGCAGAGATCAATTTCCGTGTATCGGTACTCCCGCAATTTTTACAGCTAACATCGTCGGTTGAATTAATTGATACAATAGTTTCAAAGGTTGTACTGCAATGTTCACATTCATACTCATATATTGGCATAACTCTCCACCGGCGAAAAAAAAGAAGCTGTTCTGAAATGTGCTACCAGGTGGATGATAAGCACTATTCTGCGAGAAGCGAAGTTAAAATCTCACATTCACGACATTTCTGTATTTTTTCTTCGTTGGTCAAGCCCTTTACTTCCTCGCATTTAGTTCCACTGAGAAACCAGCAAAGATGTCCGCTCTGAAATTCCCAAGCCGGGCATTCGTGTTTGAAGTCACATTGTTTTTTTTCCCAGCAGGGTGTCAAAGTCTTGTGTCGGGTTCTTTGCTTACAGAGGAGAAAAAACATTTGTCTCTCAATATGGCTTGGGATCTTCCGCCAGCCCTGTTCATAGCTGTGTACCGTTTTTAGAGCCATACCAAGAAGTTCGGCAAGTTCTTTTTGGGTTTTGCCTAACTTTTTTCTGGAGACTGAAAATTCACTTTTGTCCAAAATCGCCACCTCCCCTACATGTCGCCAAGAGTGTTATGGGCATTTGTTAATTATAATGCCGTGGTGAGAAATAAACAATCCCCTGATATAGAGAATGTTTTTCTTACTTTCTCCTTTGTAGTATACCACAAAAATCCTACATTACATCCTAAAAATAACTTATTTGATGTTTTTTTATTGATTTATATTAAGTGCTTGAGTTGCATTTTTTATACTACATTGTGACAATTTTATCCTACGATGTGTCACCTTCGCAACTAAAAAAAAGTTAACAACGCACACTACATTCTGTCATTTAAAGGACATAGCTATCATCAGAAAAAAGTGCTGTTGTGTGTATATGAAAATAAATTGTTTTTGGTAATTATGCTTGTCCAAAAAAAAATAATGTTCACTTAAACAATGAGTCTTTTTGTTGAAGGAGAGCTAAAAAAGACTGGTTGGTGTTTATAAAAGAGGTATTATAGAACGAATAATTAATCCAACAGCTAGAGAGATATGTCTGAATTAAATGATCAGAAAATACAATCCTTGAAAGAACTTCGTTCTTTGCTTGTCTATCATCAGCACATGGGAGTTGCACATTACCCTTTTAGCAAAGACATAGAAACCTTTCTTATAAGTTCCCAACCTAGCGAAACTATTGGATCACACAATATTCCTAGGTCGGAAACAAATACACCTGCACCACTCAAGAGGAAAATCAGGCACCAGGGAACCATCGATGAAATTGCGGCGGAAATCTGTAACTGCATGAGCTGCAATTTGTGCAGTAAGAGAGTATTCCCAGTTCCAGGGAGCGGCGGCAGCCAGGTAAAGTTGTTCATCATTGGTGGCTGGCTCTCTTTGCAAAAACAGCATACTGAAAAATCTTCGATTTTTGGAAAAGAAGAGGATCGCATGCTTGAGCGGATGCTCACTGCAATAGGCCTATCTGCAGAAGATGCTTTCGTTTCTAATGTAATTAAATGTGGAATAGACGAATCAGTTCAGCCGAAGGCAGAAAATATCTCAGCATGCCTCTCTTATCTTTTTAGACAAATTGCGGCAACCTCACCTGTGGTAATTTGTACCATGGGTATTGTCGCAGCTAGAGCTCTTCTGCAGATATCCCAACCGTTATCTCAACTGCGCGGGAGATTCCATCAATACCATGTTGATGATAAGCGAACTATCCCGGTAATGCCAACGTACCATCCAACTTTTCTTCTGCAAAACCCTGAAATGAAAAAAGCAACCTGGGATGATTTACAGGCTATTGCCAAGATAATACAAGGGCAAGAGGGGTGATTCAGCTCATGGCGATTATTCCACGCCTGCCTAAATCTACGAGGAAAGTTGTCACTGATTTTTCGGCTTCCTGCAACGTGATTCCATAGGTATCGGCGAAATAGGTGATAATAGTTTGGGCATTCTTATGCCCATCTATCTGTTTCCAGACGACACTTCCCATTTCATCCAGTTGTAGTTTTTTCGTTGGTGTAGTTTTGTTCTTTTGGAATCTCTCAAAAATGGCTTGCAGAAGAGGTTTCACGTGTAAAGGATATTCCAACAATATTTCACCGCTTTCCATTTCGAGTATCTGCACAGAGCTATTGATAACTGGAATGCACTGAAGAGCTTCGTGGCGGTGAATTGTCGGTGAGGATGCTTTTTTAGTGTTTTTATGAAAATTCATAGCTGGTACAAATCATATCATGTACATCTTCATCTATTGGGTGCACTGCTTCCATGAACACTCCAAGCAGTCGATTATTCTCGCTATCATGCCAGATTTTTGAGAGAATAAATGGTTTTTTGCGCTGCATTCTATAGAGTATCTGACGCAACAGAGATGGGTTTCTCTCAAACACTGCAAAAGAATTTGGACTCTGGTGAATCTCCCCCTGTTTATTTAATCCCAGAAGTGAGGCTAAGATTTCTTCAAGTGTACTGTGTTGCAAACGAAGGTTTGCAGGGGCAAGTCTACAGATATGGAGTACTGTGGATGTATTTTTAAAATTCAATGCAGTGAAGCCAGCGTCCATGGAATGACTCTGGAGACAGTATGAGGATGGTATTGAAAAGCGAAAATCCTGGATTGACCAAGGTTGAGGATCATCCCCAACCACACACTCAAGCTTGCTGATTTGCTGAAGCGGGTGCTCTTGCTTGCTGTGCAGAGGAAATTGTAGAGTGAGAAATTGAGAACCTTTTTCATGATATAAAAAAATGTACTGTGGCTCATTGTTCTTCTCTGCTGCAAAACAACGCACTATAAAAGAGCCGAGGCATTTCTGGTAGCTTTTCGGTGGTGCAACCTCATGGAGCTTGTAGCTTAGTGTTTGTTCAAGCCGCTTTATAGCTTTGGTGATAAGATCTTCTACTGTTTTCTGAGGAGTTTTCTGCCATCTTATTTCCAGCATTGGTTGGAAATTGGCCTCAAAGTGAAGATGATTGGTGCCAATAGCTTTGGCTTCCCAAGATTTTGGGAGAACCATGCTAATGCCGTTCCAAGAGACGTTTTTCACTTCAACTTCAGTTAGGGCATGCTTGGCCATCTTATAGCAGATGAATTGGAAATTGACTGTATTTTCTTCGGGATTATGAGTTTCTCTTCCCCTCTTTAATACTCGAAAGAGTGATATTGTGGCGAGGAAATTATTGGGGAATGAGGTAATCCCAGCCGGTTTTCTTTAACTGGTCTCTTCTCTTTTTATGCTCTGGACTGGTAATTTCTTCGCATTTGCGATTGAAGCAGAGTCGCTCAATCTCTTCTAATTCAGGGTAGGAGAGTTTAACTACATTGCCAATGTTCTCATTGGGATCCTGCAAATTATGCTGGAGTATCAGGTTTACAATTCTCCCCTGATCATCTTTGAATTTCCATTTCCAGACATGTTTTATACCAAATGAGTCACCTTTCCATTCCTTGGGTGAGCCAAATTTCTTTTTATACCGTTTAAGGAGTTTGTCGAAAAACCTTTTGGTGGAATCTTCGTATTTCATCCGCAGTTTGACGATGTTTCCAGGAGACTCGCAAATGCCGTAAGATATTATACCTTTACGGAATCCATGCCAGTCCATCACCACTACCTCTTTAAGATAGTTTGAGTATTCTATATCTGGATAATCGGCAATGTCGGAACCTAATTCTATTCCAGCAATTTCCCGTGGTATTTCAACTGCGTTAGCTATAGTAGAGATTGTGACACACAAAAAAATAAGAGAGAGGTTTTTCAGGATATTCATAGTATTAACCAAAAATACAAAAGCTGCGAACCATATATCAGACCGACAATTTAGTAGGTGACCAGATTGACTGGCTCAAAGAGTTCTCCGGTAAATTATCGAGCAAAAAATCAGTTTGGTCAAGAAAACGCTTCACGCGTAGTTGAACAACCTTTTCAATCATTTTCTCTCTCTTGTCTGGGAAGCTTTGCAATACTTTTTGAAAACTCTCCCGGGTTATGATCAGTACCTCACATTGTTCTTTTGCACGAACATTAAAAAACCATTTGAATTCTGCGAGCAGGGCAAGCTCACCGCACAGGGTATGCGATTTCAGTTGCTGCAGCACAATCTCATTTTTTTTATGAATAGTCGTTACATAAGCGCTGCCGGAGATGATAAAGAAGGCCATATCGGCGTCTTTATTTACTGATATGATTTTTTCATCCGGTGAATACTTTTTGCGTTTGGCAAGATAAGCAAATAGTTTGATTACTTCAGGAGCCGCCTCTACAAAGAGGGGTGATTGTCGTAATAGTTCATAATCGCATGTGATCTTGCACTCTTGATTAGTATACGAGCTATCGGCTCTCACTGACAAGCCCATGGAGTACTCCTTTGTGGTCTATTAGCTGGTTGTAGCTCCCTGCTTCTACTATTTTTCCAGCTTTCATTACTATAATATTGTCATATCCGGAAATCATGTCAAGCCGGTGGACTACGGCAATAACAGTCGTGTTTCCCTTGAGTTCGTTTTCAATATAACGCTGAATCTTCGCCTGGGAGGCGTTATCTAGACTAGCCGTTGCTTCATCAAGTATGAGTATTGGGCTCTTCTTTAGAAGTGATCGTGCAATAGCTACCTTCTGTTTTTGTCCACCAGATAGATTATCGCCTTTGCTGCCAACATAAAAGTCGAGGCCGATCTCAAGTATTTCGTCCATCAATCCCTGCTCGGAAAATTGGATCAAAGCAAGATCTCCAAGCTTATTACGTATTGCATCACGATCAATAACACTACCAAAAATTATGTTATCTCCGAGTGTGTGGTTGAGGAGGTACTGACTTGTACAAAAAGGTATAAACGTGGATTCCGTCTCATCGGTTTTCTGCGGTACGCTAATGGGCAATATTTCATGCTGTATTGTACCATCTATACACTGTTCCAAGTTAACTTTTTCTACCTCTCGTAAAAATTTGTGTCGTAAATCTACAATTGTTGCCCGGAATGAATCACTTATGGTATAAATTTTGTGTATTCCTGGAGTATAGATAAGTGCCAGCGACAACAGGCTGTTCCTCTCCTTTGCTTTCAGTGCTCCGTGCGATAGAGATTTTAACTTTTCTAAAAGTTCTGCATAGTGATCAAACTGATCTGGCTCCATGGGACTGCCCTGGAAAAAGAATTCATCATCTCTGAGATCTCTAAGAAGCGTAACCGTGGTTGTGGCAATGTTCTTGCCCAAGTCAAGGAGCTGTTCTTCAAGCTTTACTGTTATAAGAAAACTACGAAATTTTTTTCGAGTGAGTAATGAAATCGCCGAATCGTTGTCCGTATATTCCCCAAAAATTATATTCTGGGCGATGGTGGAATACTCAAGAAACTTATCTGCATCATAAAACTCAACAGCACTGCTGAATTCCTCTCTGAGTTTTCCATGAACAATTGTACGCATCTGGAGAAACTTATCCTCAAGACGATTAATTTTATTTTGAGGGATTCTTGATCTAAATCCCCAACGGATAATGTCAGGTTCCAGGCCGACTTCCTTGATTATGGAATGGATGGACTCTTGGCTTGGCAATTCTACAGCTGCGCCAGCCAGGTGAAGAGCTTCACTAGAGTAGAGGAGGTTATCCCTGACTGTACCGGTAAAAATAAAGGGGTGCTGTGCCACAGAACTGATGTTTGTCGCAATATCAAGCTTGCTGAGGTCTTTTACCTCATTACCGTCTATCTGTAATGATCCGTCTGTGTAGCTAAAGAGTTGACTTATGAGGCGGCTGAGCGTAGATTTCCCGGAGCCGGAAAAACCGATAAGTGCCATGTGTTTTCCTGGATCTAGTGTAAAGGAAATGTCTTCGAGCAACTGAATTTCATTATTTATTTTAAAGCCTAGATTATTGGCCTCAATTTTACCCTGCAGTGTCAGAGTTTCGCGATCATTTGCTGTTATAAGTATTTCCTCTTCCAGATCAAAGGTTTCCATGATCTGTTTATAGCGGACTTGAGAATCCTGGTAGAGTTGGTAATACTCAATTATTTCTTTCCACGGGTCATAGACTTTTTCGTATGCGGAGAGAAATGCGACAAGAGCACCGATGGTAAACTGGCCATGGATTGCCAAATATCCCCCAATAAGAAAGAGAATGAAGGGACCAAGGCTCTGGAAAAAATTATTGCTGAACTTGATGCCGTACTTAAGAATGTAAAGTTTGCGAACTATTTTATAGAGTTTGCGGATAAAGATATCGAGTTTGTTGTGTTCGAGTTTGAAACTGCCGTTGCTCTGTACCTCATGGATTCCGGAAACAGATTCGTTTACCAGGCTGGCCATTGATCTGGTAATCCCAACTCTTTTTCGGTTTTGAATATTATGTCTCTTTTGCAGTATTGGGATAACAATGAACTCAAAAGGATAAATCAGCATCGTGATAAATCCGAGTGTCGGATTGAGATAAATCATAAACCCAAGAAACGTCGCAAAGGTAAGAATAGAAGCTATAGGTATGGCCAAAGCTCCGCCAAGAAATGCACCAATAGCGTTCAACTCTGAGGTCATTGCTGAAATGATGATTCCTGCCTGGGTTTTATGGAAAAATTGAAGGGGAAGTTTAAGGACATGAGCATAAAGCTCTTGGCGCATCTGGATAAGGATTTTCTGACCGATGATGGCCTGTAGGGTGTTGGTATAATATTTCAACAACCCAGCAATAAGCACTGCCCCCATGTAAAGCCCGCAGTAGAGGTAAAGCAGATCAAGCTTTTTCAGATTTATCGCGATATTGATAATTTTCCTCTGCATTTCAAGGGGGTATACCTTGAAAAATAAACTGACGATAATAACAAGAAGCAGAAATAACTGCAGTCCGCGGTACTTGTTCAGTATCCAGTAAAAGAGAGGTCGTTTGGTTATGCTCATTTTTTTGATCGAATCATCCTACCAGTCTTTTAATAGGCCATATGTCCAAGTGACTTTAATATAAGAGCAAATCCCATGGCAAACATTCCCGTTAATCCCATGCCACAGGAAAATCCGGCAAGAAGGACAGGAGCATATTGGCGCCACATCGTCCCATATCGCTTGAAAAAATAGTACCTGCCAATTAGTGCACCAACAACTTCAAGGATCAAGCCATGAGGTGTGGATTGTCCCAAACCTCTGACGACACCATAAATCAGGAGTACCGGCAAGCCAAGAAAACTGAGTATCCCGTACATCAAAACCCCGAAAAATAGGCCGGTAAATACTGTGGTTCCATTGAGAGCCTGGTAAAACATCGAATTCCCCTCAAGGGTTGATGTCTGCATAAGCAGAGTATTAAGAGCCTGAAGGTGCCATAACTCCTGAGCGTATGGGTAAGCTGAAGAAGGGATTGGGGCAAGTCTCCAGATGAACTGGGAGAACAGCAGGCTTGCTATCATCACAATAGGAAATACGATAATCTCAGCTTTTATTATGCCCCTAATTGAGGTGCCGGTGAGTTCAATTTGGCGAAATTGTACGGTAGCTTCACCATAATTGTGAATGGGAATGGGGGCATACCAGATTTCAATCCCCTGATAACCAAAAAAACGGGCACCGGCAATAAAGCTTGCTTCACGGACAAGTGGAAGACTCACAAATTGTCCGGCAATACCTTCCATGCGTGCAGTAATATAGGAGATGATCGGAGTGTAAATGAAACCATAGGCAAGGAAGAAAATCCAGGGAAATGAGGGCACCAGCCAGACACACAGTCCCACATAGGCCAGGGTGGAGAAAAAATAGATGGCAATTGAAATCCAGAAGTTAAAGTCACCTCGTCCCTTGGGAGGATTAAAAAGATCCTGCCAGCTTGCTTTTTCTTTGCCTTTTGCACGAAATGATTTGGCAACAGACCAGATGCCGATGAAGCCAATGGCAAGCCCCAACCCTATACCAAAACTCATGTAAAAATCGAAGTTGTTGGCGAAGATTGTATCGACGGTTGCCATGCCAGGGTGCCAACGTTGGAGGATGCCCTGGCTGTAGAGAATAGGGTTAAGAATGATGGTAATAATTAGTCCAATAAGCCCACCGATTACGGCCCAGAAAGGCAGGACCATCCCTATAAAAACAAGACCAAGATCCAGCTGGATACCGGTGGCCACAGCAGGAAGAATTTCTTCAGTGTGGTTGGTCAGCTCCACCCATGGAATGGGGATAAGGCTTATCGACTCGGTGAATATAAGTCCGGAGATAATGGGGAGAAGGACATAAAAGGCCCCGAAGATTAAACCAATGACACCTCCGATGGAAAATACCCGCCATTTCCAGCTTTTCTTTTTTTCCTCCGTTGATTCAGCCAACGCCATGGTACCCAGAGCAGCCACAGGAGCCATTGGAAAAGGTAACTTTTCGACATCAGATGTAATACGATAAAGGGCATAACCTAAACCAAAATGATCAATCCTTTGGATAAATTGAGAGCCGACCAACAAGAGAATGGGAATCATCCAGTCTCGATGGAAAAAAGTTCGCTCAATGATCGAGGCAGAATCAGCATGGGGTGCAACCCAGGTGGGAATATATTCGGTCAGACCAAGCATCCGAGCTGCATCCGATTGCACCAGATACTGATTCCAGAGTAAGCCGGAAAAGGGCGATGCCAGTGCGGCACCAGCCATATAATAGAGCAGGAAAATCTCCTGTTGTTTCAGCTCAGAATGT
>CAZWVC010000143.1:0-10386 GCA_964637245.1 uncultured Desulfocapsaceae bacterium | reverse complement strand
GTGAGTCCAGCCAGTTTCTTAAATGATATAGTATTTTTGAAAAGTTGAAAAAATTCTTCTCCATCTACCATCTCAGTAGAAGCAGCAACAACAGCCTGGCCTTTGCGAAAGCGCTTGGCGTAAAGTTCTGTATCGGTTCCCCCAAGTCCAGCACTCAATATCATGCCAAATTCCCTGGTGCGTCTGAGACTCACCAATAATTCATTGCCAAATTCCTGGGAATCCGGATGCATATATTGACAAAGAACCACACCAGTGATGGATTCTGCCACATGCTTTTCCAATAAATCATCAGTAAGTTGTTCTATACCAGCAGGAGGATCAAACTTCCTACGCCTTATAGCCGATCGATAAGTTTCAGGGATTTCATAATACATGCGCCTTGCGGTCGAGAGAATTTCCTCCACCGATTTATTGACGATTTGTACTCCACCTATATCACTTTTGTGCAGGATGTAGGGTGAGACAATCTTCATCACCACCCTTTCTCCAGGAAAATCCTCAATCTCCTTTTTCTCCAACCTTTTTTGTCTGGGAAGAAAAAGGTATGCTGGTGGTGTTTCCGAGCCGGAATAGCGGATAAGATCATACACCTCATACTCATAGAGGTGGTCCCTCTTTTCCTGTTGTGCTTTGTCAAAAAGCGAGCAAATTGAGGAGAAGTTTACATGTGTTTCCATATCGGCTAACCCATCCATGATATTTGGATTGAGGATCTATTGGATCGAATTATGTATAATGCGTGTACAAAACCTGGGTCCCTTTGTCTTCCTTTCCAGCTTCTGCAAGTTCATCATATAAAGACTTTGCAAGTGCAAGTCCTGAGGCATCAAGATTAATATCTTTGCAAGATTGCAGAGCAATGGTCATATCTTTAATAAAGTGTTTGACAAAAAAACCAGGTTCAAAATCACCTTTCATCATCCTGGGAGCAAGGTTAGACAATGACCAACTTCCAGCCGCTCCTGGCTCAATACTCTGCAGCACTGTTTCTGGACTGAGTCCAGCTTTTTCTGCATAGCGAATTGATTCACAGACTCCCATCATAGTAGAAGCAATAGCAATCTGGTTTGCCATCTTACAGTGCTGACCACTACCAGCCTTGCCCTGATAAACTATATTTTTTCCCATCAATTCAAAAAGTGGCATAGCGCGTTCATATGCTTCTCGATCACCTCCCACCATAATGGAAAGACGAGCATCTCGAGCCCCAATATCTCCTCCAGAAACTGGTGCGTCCAACACATCAATACTTTTTTTCTTGGCTTGAGTATATATCTGCGCTGCAAGCTTTGGACTACTGGTAGTCATGTCAATAAGCAAGCTACCTTCATTAGCATGCCTTATGATACCGTTGTCACCCAGATATATTTCCTCAACATCTTGAGGATATCCGACAATAGTGATAATTATATCAGAAACTTCGGCAATTTGAGCCGGACTCTCCTGCCAGATTGCGCCTTTCTGCAGCAGTGCATCTGCTTTTATTTTAGTTCTAGTGCTTATATTTACCGGATATCCTTCATTCATAAGATGGGATACCATACTTTTTCCCATCACTCCAATCCCGATAAATCCAACGACGGGCAAAGTAGCATCTGGTGCCATATTCCCTCCTCCATAGATTTGCTTGATAGTCTTGATTTTGGTTTGCAAAGGTCGCACAATGGACCTATAGATCTTACTTACACAATAACGTCTTTGTGGGACAAATCCCCATAATTTTCCCTATCTGTTACTTTACTCTATATTTTTCTCTTTTCTCTACTGATATCATATATTTCATCAATTTTCTCATTTTTTCCATATATCAGTTGAATGAAGTTCAGCAGAGTATAACGATATCTGTTTTGATTGGGTGCCCCAGATATTGGCTGGACAACCGTAGTAGCCAGAACATTTAAGACTAGGGCTGTCTTTGCTGATGATGGACAAAAGTGTGGTAAGATTGTAAGTACTGATGATTATCCGGGACTAAGTGCCAATTTAATAGATATGACCATGAAAAGTTCGACGAAGAAAAAGTCTCAGACTGCGCTGTATAAGTAAAGATAATCTAACACCTATCTTCATTTTAACTACTCAGAGGATGGCAGATCTCCCATCTTGGTGATTATACCACATCGCCCCCATCTCAGAACCCTGAACAGGGTCTCTCCAATTTGTTTTAATTGCGAAATTATTCTTGAAAATTTAATACATCTTTGACCATAGCGGGGAGCAGGATAGTAAAGACTGTACCCTCCTTATTGCTCGATTTTACTGATATTGCACCATGATTTCTTTTAACAATTGAGTGGACAATTGCAAGTCCTAACCCAATCCCCCGGCTGCTGTCCCTGTTTTTGGTAGTGAAATAGGGGTCAAAAATATTCTCCAAAATATCCCCCTCAATACCACTGCCACTGTCGGCAACTCTTATCTCAACATATTTTCCGGTATTGAGACCTGGTACGTCATCCTCCAACACAGCGACATTATTCGCAGCAACTGTTACTTTCCCGCCATCTGGCATACAGCCATCGGCGTTCAAGAGCAGGTTCTGCATGATTGCTTTGAGATGATCAGGCATTATTTTGATGGGAAAAATCCCCGATTGGAAATTGAGGAATAACTCGACATTATCTCGCATTAGTTGTTCAAATTTGTATTCACAAAAAAATTCAGATAGCTCGACCGTACCTATACTGTGACTATCTCTTCTAGTAAAAAGCAGAAGCTTGGCTGTCAGATCCTTCGCTCTGACAGCTGCATCAATGGCTGAACTCAAAAGACCCTGCACCTGATGGTCAGGCTCAAGCAGACGTTCCGCAAGACCCACATTCCCGAGGATGGCTGAAAGAATATTGTTGAAATCATGCCCGATACCACCTGCTAAAATACCAATAGATTCCAGCTTCCTGGCTTGGAGAATCTCTTCTGCCATCTCTTTTCGCCGAGTAATATCATCAATTACCCAGACAAAACCTTTGGATAAATCTGGTGGGTCTGACTGATCCACAGCCCTTCCAGATAGTCTGCAAAGAATTGAAGAACCATCCCTGGTTCTCAAGGGATACTCTGTCTGGACAATTTCTCCAGCTACAAGATTTCCGTAGTACTTTCTTCCAAATTCACTAAAATTCTCCTCGGAGAGATGCAGCTTCCGCGAGCTTAAGCCAATGAGTTTGTCGACCGATTTATAGCCGAACATTTCCGCAAATTTCTCATTACATCTAGCTATATAACGTCCGCCTTTGAGCAGAATAACGCCAGTTACGATGGTGGAAAAAATTGATTCGAATTCGTTAGTAATCTCTCTGGTCCTATCCTTCTCCTTCTGTAGTTCTCGGATCTGTTTCTTCCTTTTTCTTTCAGACCTGTACAATGAAGATATGTGAATTGCGCTATCTATTGCAATTGCAGCATGGTTGGCAAGCACTTGATAAACCTGTTTCTCTTCACTTGAAAAAAGACGCTTATCCAGCGTATGGCCAATCAGCACTCCAAACACAGCGTTTTTTATGATCATCGGTGCTGCGATGGCAGAACGCATATCTAACTGGCTCATTATATTGGTCACTTCAAAACGCCGTTCTGTGCGGAAATCTTGAACGGTCTCAACCTCTCCACTTTGTAATGCCAAACTTGGTAATCCCTGACCCTCACGAAGGGCAAAGGTGTTTATCATTTCCTGGGGAAATCCAAGAGTGTCACGGATTACCAACTTTTTACTGCTTTCATCAAGCAGGAGAAGAGTAGAATAATCAAGATGGAATATTTCTTTAGTCTGCAGCAAACAATGATGATAGAGCTCCTGCATATCACTGGTGGAAGCTAAGTAGGTGGAAAAATGCTGGATATGCTCAAGCATTGAAATCGTAGCAAATTCACGACTTGCAGTTTTCTTTTTGTTTGCCATTTCCTCTAGCCTATATTTCTCAATTTATCCCAAGCGAAACATCAAACCCTTTAAGATCATATCTAAAACCATTGCTATACCATTTCACAGATTAACCGGGCAGTCAACTCCGCAGCACAGAAATGTGATGCTTGTAAATGAAAAATTGCTAACAATCTAAAATATCTATCCAAAACACATAGTCTTTTTACCTTTTCTACGTTAAAACATGATGAGATAATCCCTCTGGCGCACTAAGAATTTAGGCAATTATTAAACTGGCTGTCTTGTATGAAATAGTAAACTATAAACAATTGCAAAAGCCTAACGCTTTACTTAACCACAGACCCTTTTGAAAGTGTAAACTTATGAAAACGCAATGGTTGACCCAACAACTTATTAACCTGAAGTTCTCCCCACCTGTGGCTGAAAATCTAGCGACCGTTTTAATCTTCATTCTGGTTATGATAATTGCTGCTATCGCAACAATTATCGTAAGAAGAGCAATTTTAAATATTGTGGTTCAGTGGATTAAAAACAGCAAGTATCAGTGGGATGATCCATTGGTAAAAAATAGATTTTTCGAAAAAGCAAGTTGGTTTATCCCGCTTGCTATTTTATCAATGGCTGTAGATTCTTTACTTGTTGAGCAGACAACCTTTCATTTGCTTGCCAAACGCATTGTTATGTCTGGTTTTGTCGTTGTATCTGTTTTGTCACTCAGTTCCCTGCTCACCTCAATAATGGAAATTGACCTGCTTATTCGCAAAACCAAGCAATCAGTTTTGCAGGGATACACCGATGCTTTTAAAATTATAACCTATGTCCTGGGGGTTATTTTTATAATCTCAATCTTCACAGGGCAATCTCCCTGGGGTATTCTCTCCGTGCTAGGCGGACTCACCGCTGTCACAATGCTAATTTTCAAAGACTCTATCCTTGGTTTTGTGGCATCGTTGCAATTAAATTCTTCAGATATGATTCGGATTGGTGATTGGATAGAAATGCCGCAATATGGTGCTGATGGTGATGTGATTTCAATTTCCATCCATACCGTCAGGGTTCAAAACTGGGACAAAACCATTACCACAATCCCTACCTATGCCCTGGTATCATCATCATTTAAAAACTGGCGGGGCATGACTGAATCAACTGGTCGCAGAATTAAAAGATCTCTGTTTATTGATCTTCATTCAATTCAGTTTTGCTCAGAACAACTGCTCGAACAACTTTCCCGTATCGACATTCTTCATGAATATATCAAACAGAAAGAAGGGGAAATAGCTACATACAATGTGACAAATCCGGAATCGGGAGACTCAGTGCTTAACGGAAGAAGACAAACCAATATTGGTGTCTTTCGTGCCTACATCATCGCCTATCTGAAAAACAATCGAAATATTCACCAGGAAATGACATTTCTGGTCAGGCAGCTAGCCCCGACTGATCATGGATTACCAATTGAAATCTATGTTTTTTCGCGTGATCAGAATTGGGTTAATTATGAGGCTATTCAAGCCGATATTTTTGATCATCTACTTGCTGCAGCACCAGAATTCAATCTGCGTGTCTTTCAGGTACCAAGTGGCTTCGATTTTCGCGCAATCTACCTGGACCCCAAAGACTCTAAATTAGAATGAGCATAGCGTATAAAAGGTACAAATCTAGACTACCTGACACATTCCGAAGCAATTATGAAATTGTCCGTTTCACTCTATTTCTCCCTTCACGTTTGGCCAGGTAAAGAAACTTATCGGCTGTGTTGATTAGTTCGTTCAGACTTTGACCTGTAGTATATTCTGCCAGACCAATACTGGTGGTTGTGGTGATTTTTTCGCCATTGTACGTCATGGTCAGTTCTTCAATGGCACGGCGTAATCTTTCGGCTGTTTTTTCGGCATTCACCCCGGTAGTTTCTGGTAAGAATATTAAAAACTCTTCTCCTCCCCAACGGGCGACTACATCGCGTTTCTGTGTATTCTTCTGCAATACCAAAGCGAGCATTTTTAGAAACTCATCACCGCACTCATGACCATAGTTATCATTTATTGATTTGAAATGATCAATATCGGCAATGAGAACACTAAAAACTTTGCCACTCCGTTCAAATCGATGCAATTCATATCGCAGCCGCTCAAACATATCGCGTCTGTTTGAGAGGCCTGTGAGTTCATCTATACGCGAAAGCTGATCAAGCTTTCGACTTAGGTTGAGGAGTTCTTTTCTGCCATCTTCTCTTGAGTATTCGTAGATAAAGGCAATCAGACATACGGAGAACATTGCTCCTGAAAATCGCTGCATAAAGGCGATTGAATAATGAGTATGCAGTAGAGCGTTTCCGGGGACAAAGAGTATATAACAAACCAGGATCATCGTAGCCGCGACAAAAAAACTTCCTTTGATCAGCCCGAAAACATAAAATACCAACCCTGGCAGTACAAAAAGCCACAAAGGTCCCGTATTGTGACTCCCCCCAGTACAGAGAAGATAGAGGCAAAGCACCGTCATTAATATAACAACAATGAATGAGGAGATACGATATTTCCCGGTTCTGCAGAGAAACAGATAGTTGACACCACTTACAACAGCGGTCAGCAAAACGACGGCAGCTAACCCCATATTTGCTTGAAGTAAGCTATCAATGCCATAGACAATCAGAAGGACAAAACTAATCAGGCTGAAAAGAGAACTGATCAGTATCTGTTTACGGACATCGGCACTATCTTCATTGACGAGGCCAGCATATATGACATATTTAAACCATTGCCGAAACATAATCGCTTTATCGCTTCAAAAAAAACTCCACTGGATGTCAACAACCATTCCATCTTTTAATTGGCATGACCTGAAAAAGCAAATATAGCTCCATCCTATCTTTATTATACCAAGATAACCACATTGCGTTTATGGACTTTCTGCATGGTCGACAATTTACCCAATATGAACGTCGAGATAACAGGAGGGGCAGTAGTACCTGTCTATTTCACAGCTCGAGACCCGGCAGAGCAGGATAATACTCCTTTAGATGTTGCGTAAATACCCGAATGTACTTCTGCAACTACTTCAAGCTAAGAAGGCACGTGTACAGATTATGCAAAAAGCTAAAAAAAAATTAAAGCGGTTTTTTCGCAACTATCTTGAAACCTGCACCGCTGCCACAACCCCCGCCATCTTGGTGAACATAATCCACATCAATAACTTCGCAATACGACATCAGGGCTTCGTCAATGATTACCTCAAGCTCATCATATGCAAAAACCGTATCTGCATCGGTTTTATCATCAACGGTTATTCCAAGTGAAGGTCCAGATGTGGAACCAGATAGAATTCCTATTCGAACGCAGGATTCTGGTCCTCTTCGGGCTTTAAATTCTTTAAGTTGAGCTATTGCATGATCAGAAATATTCAGCATTTACTTATCCCATTTCCATAGTATTTACAGTTTTTTTTCGCGAGAATCACTACTCTAATAATGCTCTCAATAGATTTCAAATACTCGTTGAAGCCCCTGAGTCTGTTCCAATTTCTGCTCTGCAGTTGAAATTCTATTATCTTTCTCTATGTTCTGCTTATTGAGCAGCAGTATTACTTTTCAGCATATCACCAATATTTACTAAATTCTGTACTATCATTCGCTGCCACGGTATGTAACAAAAAATTGATGCATCGGCAATGATGTCTCAATTAGCCCGGATATTTCATGAACAAATTAATGATCACAGACAAAAACATTTTATTTCGACACATTTACGAGTATCACAAGGGCAATCTCTGGCAATACAAAGTGTGCTGTCCACTATTGTCAATATTATTCACCCTTCGGGCGAGCCTGAATGGCCCATGGCCTTCGTTAGCGAGGGTTCACGGTAGAAAACTACAGCTACACCCTCGACGCCTTAGCCATAAACCTTTCAGAATCGTGAAATATCCGGGCTAGACCTAAAATCATCACCCCTTGGAAAATTCAAGACTCATTATCTCATTTTCGTTCCTACTTAGTTTCTATCCTAAAAGTAAGGATTTCGGAGTCTACGCTTACCTGATTGAGATCGAGGCATTTGAGAAATTTAACCGCAGGCACCCTGAAAGAAGTGCCCTTGGGGCGCATATAGTTGATATTGCGAGGGCGAGCAAAAGCTTGATTTATTGTGTTGAGCCACACTTCCAGCAATGGGTAAACTGTCCTTCAGATTCTTCACCGCATGAAGAGCAGTGCCACGACTCTTTTTTCTCAATATTACCGGCGTTGGCCGTTTCATACTCTTTAACAATTTTCCTGGCCTCCACATATCTACTATCCTCTTTTATCCAGACAGATGGAGCAGTTTCATGAGTGAGAGGAATTTCTCCGCGTGCACCAAAGAGAATATCACCTCTTACTTGACAACTAATCCCTTGTGACTCAAGGATTCCCTTAACGACATGTGCTTCTGTTGGATGTTGTGCTGAATAAACCTGTTTCATTGTGTGACAATCATCAATACTCAATTGTTGCTTTTATCTATTCTCTTTCTCTTCTATTATGAGACCCCATGCGTACCGTCATCAAGCATCTGAAGCCAGTCCTCGTGATGTATACAGTAATATTTTACTTGCTCTTCGTAAAATCTTACATCATCCACCTCCTGTAATCCGGCTTTAAGTAGCACCGCTATTGAGGCGATATTCTCAGCTGCTGCAACACCATAGATTTTTTTGAGCTGCAACGTTAAGAAACCATACTCTATACATTTCAATACAGCCTCTTTGGCAAAACCTTTACCCCAGTGTTTTAGCACAAGGCCATAGCGAAGGTCGACATATTCTGTTTCATTAGCATACTCTAAACCACAATAACCGATACACTCATCAGTCGGTCTGAGATAGAGAAGATACATACCAAATCCATGCCTTTGCCAGTGTACCATTCTTTTCTGAATGTACTCACTAACCTCTGCATGGGTATATGGTCTGCCAAGAGGTAGGAATTTGGTGGTATCACCCCGAGAGAGATAGTTCTGGAGAAAGTCGAAGGACTCGTGGTCGATCTTCTTAAATCCCAATCTATGACTTTCGATTCTCTTCATATTTGTCATTCCAACCATATAGTCATCAACTATTCTAATGCTTTATTCTATTCATTTGCTATCCAACCACCAGGTGGCAACAGTACAACCAGCAAAGTAATTTGGAAAAATATATCGCATTAAAGCGTTGTGAGCTGCTACATTATTGTTACAATAGCAGGACCTTTCTGATATATTTTAAGACTATGCCACCGCTAGTAAATTATCCAGTGATTAATTGTTAACGACAGAGGATAGCACATGCAGCCACTCACATTTTCAGAAGCAGTAAAAAAATTATCCAAATTTAAGATAACTCAACATCAGATTTACTTCATCGATCTGGTTTTGCTCTGCGAAATGGCCTGGGCCGATGGTAAAATTCAGACCGCAGAACGAAAAATCCTGTTTAACTATCTCAGTCATCATGTTGAAAGCATCAATAGATTGGCCGGTTGCACAATAGTTGAATACAGGGAAGCTAAAGATTTTATCAGTGATTATCTTAATGAACGACCAGGTCCTATGCTGCTTGAGACTATTAGGGAAGTAATAGCTGCCGTCCGTATCGATAATAAGGAACCATCAGTGGCAGAAAAGACAAGACTTGATATCCTCAACGCCTGCCTCGATATCGCGGCAAGTTCTGTAACCGAGTATCCTTATGGCTTAAAAGAAAGATTTACCAGCGAAGAAAAGGAATATTATCATAAGATCGAAAAAATCCTCACAGGTAACCGTACAGAAAGATATTGAGGTGTGTGGATACCATCTATCTTATTGGTTAATTCAAGGAAACTCTCAAGTTATAAATATTGGCAGCCCACCTAAATCCCGAATTGGCCTTCCCACTCATAACTGGTAGTTGTGTATTTGCTCCATTTTGGAGCACCTCCAAATAATCTCAGCACAAAACTTGATTAGAATCAATACACTGGTGTAATAGCAATCATTCATTATAGTTTCACAGTCTAAAACGAATTGATCTCAAATATTTCATCTGCACCCCTGATTTGCCAATGAAAAAAATACTTATTCTCTTTGCTCATCCAGCGTTTAAACGATCCACTACCAATGCGGCACTCCGCAGGACTGTTGAGAATATTGAGGGGATAACCTTTCATGATCTCTATTCCAGCTATCCAGATTTTCTCATTGATGTAGAGTATGAACAGCTACTCTGTGAGACTCATGATATCATTGTCTTTCAACATCCATTTTACTGGTATTCTACACCAGCCATACTCAAAGAATGGCTTGATCTTGTTCTTGAACACGGCTGGGCTTATGGATCCAGAGGTACAGCATTAACAGGTAAATATTTTCTACAGGCACTGACTGCAGGTGGTGATGACGTCTCATATACCCCGGGCGGACACAATAGTTTCAGTATACATGAACTGTTAGCTCCATTGCGGGCCACCGCAAGTCTGTGCAAAATGATATGGTTACCACCATATG
>CAZWVC010000142.1:0-10387 GCA_964637245.1 uncultured Desulfocapsaceae bacterium | reverse complement strand
CATCCTAACATTAAGAACAAATTTCAATTTATGCAAGGATTGGCAAAATCTTATCAACAAAATCTAACGTTTACGTAAGATACTTTTCCTAACACAAATCATCTCTTTCAGTCTAAAATCATGTTGTTTCTGTACCAATATTCTTCTAATATTTCAAATACTATCAAATCTTTAGCGCCTACTCTATATTTTCCCTTTAATATTTACTACCGGATGACTATAGTAGTGTCGTTTTCAGGGTAACTGTTATTTTGGAAATAACAGGTTTATTCCGCCTATATACATGTTCCCTATTCGATAAAGAATCATTGAGTAAACGAGGAAGAATTTGGAAGATAAGATTCTCATAGCCAATCGAGGTGAAATAGCTATCAGGATAATGAATGCCTGTAAAGATCTAGGTCTCGATTATGTTGTCGTATATACCGATGCAGACAAAGATTCTGAGCATGTCTGTCTAAATAACACATCAGGTGAAAATCAAAACGCCTGGCGAATAACCAGTTATACTGAACCTAACGATATATTTGCCGTTGCTGATCACACTAACTGTACTGCTATTCATCCGGGGTACGGTTTTTTTTCTGAAGATTTTCGCTTTGCTCGTCGGGCAACTATCCGCGATAGGGCACTTACCTTCATTGGTCCCAGTTGGACTGTTATTCGAGATTTAGGAGATAAAATCAATACCAAGCGGGTAGCAAACAGTTTGGGAATCCCTACAATCCCAGGAACAGATGCCCCTATTTACAATGAAATGGAAGCAGAGGAAACAGCTCAACACCTTCTTGATGATCAGCTCAAGGAAGGAATATCAGAACCTTCCATCCTCATTAAAGCCGCCGCAGGTGGCGGTGGTATGGGAATCGAAGAGGTCAGCGAGATTGAGCAATTCCGACGAGTTTACCGCCAATTGCAAAACTATGCCAAGAGGCAATTCGGTGATGGTGGCGTTCTCATTGAACAATGTCTGCGTGATTATAACCATCTTGAGGTGCAACTCCTCTGTTCACGGCACAAAGAAAGAGTTCATTTCAGCTCAAGAAATTGCACTATCCAGTCAACTGGCAGACAAAAAAGAGTGGAAGCTGCACCTGGTTTTCATCAATCCTGTTTCAATTATGACTTCGATGAGGCCAAGATACTTGATCAGATAGAGGAATATTCTCTAAGACTTGCCGAACATGTAAATTACGACAATGTCGGTACCTGGGAATGGATCGTCACCAGATCAGGCAAGCCCTACCTCCTTGAGGTGAATACCAGGATTCAGGTTGAAAACGATATATCCGCACGTATTAGCTACCTAGATGGTCAGCAGCCCAATCTCATTCGCGAGCAGATACGCTTGGCCCTTGGTGAGAAAATCGGCTATTCCCAAAACGATGTCAAATTTAGAGGTGCCGCAATCGAATTGCGCATTGTTGCAGAAGATACCAAGCGTGGATTTGCACCCTGGATAGGAACAATCTCCAAGTTCAAATTTCCGGTTAATGATTGGTCTGCCGTTTATACCCATGTGCCCTTTGACAGACCTTACACCATTCCAAGTGACTTCGACCCAAATCTAGCACTAGCGCTTGTTTGGGGAGAAAGCGTTGACGAAGCTAAAAAACGTGCGGCAAAACTACTTAAAGAGATAGATATTCGCGGTAAAGACTCCAGTGGCGGCAAAATAATTACCAACCTTCCTTATCTCAAAGAAAACTTAGATCGTCTGTTGACCTTTTAAATAAAAGTAACGGCGTAAAATAACCATATATGAACGAACAACAAAAAAAGCTTCTCAAAATTGAAGAGCGCATAAACTATCTTATACAAATCAAGGATTTTTCTAACTGGGGAAACCTTGATGGCTTTAAAAGCAACAGTGATAAGCTGAAAGGCGCTGTTTACGAGTTAACCGA
This sequence comes from uncultured Desulfocapsaceae bacterium, assembly GCA_964637245.1. Taxonomy (GTDB): domain Bacteria; phylum Desulfobacterota; class Desulfobulbia; order Desulfobulbales; family Desulfocapsaceae; genus Desulfopila_A. The sequence continues at coordinate 8,480 of CAZWVC010000142.1, read as the reverse complement.
GGAGCAACTCAACCGGGAAATTCGTAAGCTCGATGAATCAATCAGTTTTCTTGAGGAGCGCGCTGAGGAACAGCTTACTCCCATGGAGAGAGTACGCATTGTTCGTACTCCCCAAAGGTTCAGCCTTAAAGATATTCTTGAGAATGTTTATGAAGATTACACAGAACTCGGTGGTGAAGGTGATGCCAATATAGATCCAGCCATGATCTGCGCCAAAGCTACCATTGCCAGACGGATAAAAAATAAACCCTATACCGCATCCGTAATGGTCATTGGCCAGGAAACCGGTCACGGCGAAGAGTTTCGTAACGGTGGCTCGTGCAAACCTGAGGGCAATAACAAAGCTCTGCGCTATATGAAAGTAGCGGAAACCGAGGGAATCCCAATCCACTTTTATATATTTACCCCCGGCTCGTATCCGGTGGAGGAATATCCGGGTGCCGCCCAGCAGATTGCCCGCAACATCTACGCCATGGCTAAATTGCGTGTACCGATGATCTCCTTTATCTCTGAAGGTGGATCAGGTGGTGCAGAAGCAGTTGGTTTGGCTGATTACCGCCTCATGGCAAGTCATGGATACTATTCTGTCATTTCCCCTGAAGGTGCCGCAGCGATTGAAGGCCGTGTAAAAGAGGGAGAAAAGGTTCCGAAGGAACTTATTGAAGTCTGTGCTGATCGCTTGCGGCTCACGGCAGCGGATAATATAAAATTAGGAACTATTGATAAAATAGTTGATGAACCACAGCTGGGAGCACGACAGGACGATTTTGCCTTCTTTTCCAAACTGCGCACCGAAATGCTCAGCGCAACAGATAAGGTTGTTCTCTCAACCAAAAGTTTTCGAGCTTTTCGTAGCAATGAAATCATGCGAAAGAAACCGGTTGCTCAGGAACTTCAGGTAGAAGTTCCCTGGGATCTGAATAAGGAGGAAATTAAAAAGCTCCTTCGTCTGCGCTCGCGGAAATATCGGAAAATGGCAATGATAGGTTTTAGCGGCCAATTGACTCCCACTGAAAATGCCTACAACAAGTTCAAGATTAAATCGGAGAAAGTCTATTACAATATCCGCTACGATATTTTTAAGAATCATAAAAAACAAGTACGCCGTGTTCTCAAAGAAGTCTCAGGAGAAGGATCGGTGATGCTTAAAAGAATAGTCGAACCGCTCAATGCAGTTTTGGATTTCTGGGATCGCAAAAGTGAAAAACCAGCCCCGCGGTTACTCACCCAAAATGAACCTGGCCAAGTCGCTCAGCAACGAGTTGATCCACTTGAACTCACTGATACTTACACAAGCCCACTGGCCAACCAGGACAGAACAGTTTCCTGTCCCAACAGTGAGAAATCTGGCTGCAAGGATCTCTGGATCCCGGATCTATATGGAGAGTTCGCAGGTGTCTGCGAAACCTGTGGACATCATTTTCCCTTAGAACACCAATGGTATCTGGAAAACATCTTCGACAAGAATTCGATACGTTATTTTAACTCGGAAATATCATCAGGTAATCCTCTGCGCTATACCGGTTTTTCCGAAAGGCTTCTTTTAGCCAAGAATAAGACGAGGCGCAACTCGGGTAATATGACCTTTACAGCAGAGGTTGATGGCATTCAGATCGTCACTTCAATGCTCTATTCAGATTTTCGCAACGGTACAGTGGGGTCAGCAGAGGGCGAAAAATTTGTCAAAGCATGTAAGCTCGCCATGCGGCAGAAAAAACCGCTGCTAGCTTATGTACATACAACCGGCGGCATCCGCATCCAGGAAGGAACATTAGGTGTTATTCAGATGCCCAAATGCACCATGGCAGTACGTGAGTATATCGATGCTGGTGGTCTCTATATTGTTGTTTATGATAATAACTCCTATGCTGGTCCAGTGGCATCATTTCTGGGATGTTCCCCTTACCAATTTGCTATTCGTTCTAGTCGAGTAGGATTTGCCGGACCTAGAGTTATCCGGGAAACCACAGGTATAGACATACCGCCGGATTACCATAAGTCCCGCAATGCGCTCAAACGTGGACATATCCAAGGTATTTGGGATCGCAGGGATTTTCGCAGAAATCTGCATAAAGCTTTGCTCACGATGGGTAGCCCAAGCCTTTACTATCGTTGATTTTAATATGCCCACCTGATTCTCCAAGGTGGGTTCTCCACCCCCTTACTCACTGTAGAAATATTTTTCTCTAACGGCAAAGATTCCCGTAAAGATTGCCAAGCATGTTAGTTTCTTCACCACAACTATGAGTGTATAAACATAGCCCTTGCAGACTCCATTTGTTTGTCATTTTTCCCTTTAAAATATATAGTAAATTAGCTAATCACCGATATTATCAGGTGACTGCCTGGACACTGCTATTTCATTACGATAGAATTATAAGAGTGCGCAGTTTGAATATTTTTGCATAGTGGAATTATGCGCATATGCTGCTGCCATGGTGAGAGACGAGTACCAGATTTTTATTAGATTAATAGAGTATTTATGAAGGACAGTAAAGTATACGAAATTTCTACCGATGAGCGCTTTGGGGCACCAGCACCTTTAGGTGTAATAACGGACAAACTCGCAAATTTCATGCTTATCGACTCAACAAGTAAAACCGATCTGGAGATAAAACGACGACTTATTTTTCTGGCTTTTCTTTCGTTAACAGGCTCCTTTACTTTATTTTTCTTTGGAATCCTTTCATGTATCCAAAATGATTTTGTCCTGGGTGTTTTTGATTTAACTATGGGAGTTTTTTTCTTAGTTAATTTATTCGATGCCAGAAGAAGGAGTAATTCCTCCTTTAATATGACCCTGGCACTTTCTGTGTTCTCAGTTTTCTATATTTATCTCTATACGAGTGGTGGGTTCAACCAAACGGCCTTTGTCTGGTATTATACCTATCCCCTGGTTGCATGCTTTTTGCTTGGCTCCAAAAGAGGGATTATCGCCTCTGCAATATTGGTTATTCCCGTACTTCTTATGCTTTTCACCAGACCCTCTCATCCGTTTTTTGCAGTATATCAATTGGATTTCGAAATCCGTTTCCTTTTTTCCTATAGCATGGTTGCACTTTTTTCGTTTTTCATTGAAAGCGGATCTGAAAATAATATTAAGGAAATCTATGCAATTAATGCAAATCTTGAGCATTTAGTTGCTGAGCGAACCAAGGAATTAAGTGCTGAGAGTGACAAACACAAGAAAGCTAAAATACAATTAAAGGAAAGTGAACACCATTATCGAACCATGTTTGAAAAATCGGCAAATGCTGTATTTCTCGTGGATAAGCACAGTGGCAGATATCTGGATGCAAATCCAGCGGCTGAAAAACTCACAGGGCGCACCAAAGAACAGCTCCAGATCCTCACTACTCGTGAAGTCAGCCCCGAATCGTCACAACATCGCCTCAGGAGCCTAACACATCCTTTTTCTCAAATTGAAAACAGCAATATTACCTATGTTCAGCCCGATGGCAGCCATCGTCAAGCTATGTTGAATGCCGTTTCCCTAACCGATGATTTACTGATGGGAATTGCCCAGGATATCACCGAGCTAAAAAAGGCTGAAAAAGAGCAGCAAAAACTGGAATCCCGGTTAGTCCAGGCACAGAAAATGGAAGCTATCGGCAACCTGGCAGGCGGTATTGCCCATGATTTTAATAACATTCTCTCTTCAGTATTGGGTTTTACTGAACTCTCTCTGGATGATGCCGCAGAGGGTTCTACCCAGCAAGGAAATCTACAGGAAGTTTATGCTGCAGGTCTTCGCGCCAAGGATTTAGTGAACCAGATACTGGCCTTTGCTCGTCAGTCCGACGCATCTCTCAGGCCTATTGAAGTCAGTGGGGTAGTCAAGGAAGTGAGTAGATTATTGCGTGCTACTATACCGGCAACAATTGAAATATGCCAAAAGATCAACAGTGATGGGGTGGTATTGGCCAATGAAACACAAATGCATCAGATTGTGATGAACTTATGTACAAATGGTGCCCAGGCAATGCAAGAAACAGGTGGGATATTGAGCATTGAGCTGCAAGATTTACGTGCAGATGATACGATAGATTGGCACTTACTGGATTTAAAAAGAGGCGATTATATTGCTCTTTCTATATCTGATACTGGATGTGGCATTGATCCAACAATAATTAACTCTATTTTTGAACCCTATTTTACCACAAAGAAAATTGGCGAAGGTACTGGTATGGGACTTGCCATGGTCAAAGGAATTGTGGAAACGTATGGAGGCTCAATCAGTGTAGAGTCAATTCCCAAGAAGTCCACGGTTTTTACGATTTACCTGCCGGTAACAACAAATCGCGGTAGCAATGTCAATTTGGAAAAACAAGATCTACCAAGGGGAACTGAGCGAATACTCTTGATTGATGATGAACCACCCATTGCCAGAATGGGTTCCCAGCTACTAGAAAGCCTAGGATATGTGGTTACTTCAAGGACGAGTAGCTATGAAGCTCTAGAGTTGTTTAGGGAAAAATCGGGTGACTTTGATCTTGTCATCACGGATATGACCATGCCGCAGATGACAGGTGCGGAATTAGCAAGCCAGTTGATAGAAATCCGACCTGAGTTACCCATCATACTCTGCTCGGGATATAGTGATAAAATATCTGCAGATGCAGCTACCGAGGTGGGAGTGATGGGATTTGTATATAAACCGTTTACCAAAGCCGAGTTGTCGGAAAAAATACAGTTTGTATTAGGGAAGAACTAATCAGGTAGAAGAGGCTTCCTTTTTCAGCTGAAGATTGTCTCAATTGCTGAAGTTCAGCAATTATTGTCACATAAACACTCCAACTTTGCGATATTGAATAAATTTGGTAGGTTGTATATGCCCTAAAGACTAAGCTGAAGGTTGTCTTTGCTGTAAAAATTCTACTCTGTTTCTGCCATTCTTTTTAGCAAGATAGAGAGCATCATCTGCTCGTTTCAATAGTACATCAAGGTTCTTGTCAGTCGCCAACCATTCAGCAACGCCGATACTCACGGTATACGCTATTTTCTGTGCTTCGTATTCCACCGGACAATCCTCAATAACTTGACGCAGCCTTTCTGCTAAGATGATTGCTCCAACTTTTTCTGTTTCAACCACTAAAGCAGCAAACTCCTCACCGCCAATTCTTCCAAATACGTCATTCTCCCTCAAAGAAGTTTTTATTGTTTCAACAAAATGTATAAGTACAGAGTCACCACAAAGATGACCATATTTGTCATTGATATTTTTGAAATTATCTAGATCAAACATAAGAAGTGAGAGCGCACCATTATATCTAGCACGTCGGCGCCCCTCCTCTTCACACTTTACCGTGAATCTTCCTCGGTTGAGTGCTCCGGTCAAACTATCAGTGGTTGCCAGTTTTTCCAGTTTCCGCTGCAAAATCAACTTTTCGGTCACATCCTCCTGGATTGCAATGAAATGTTCAATTTGACCCTGTTCATTTACAATTGGCGATATTTGTGCTGATACATAATAGGGTCGACCCATCTTATCCTTGTTTTCAAAATCACCTACCCATGTTTCACCTTCCTTTATGGTTTGCCAGAGATCAGTATAAACCAGGTTAGAGGTTTTGCCGGACTTGAAAATCCGCGGATTTTCTCCCAACACTTCACTGCTGCTGAATCCAGTTAATTGCTCGAATCGAGGATTTACATAGATAATATTGCCAGTTTTATTAGTTATAACAACAGCTGCCGGACTCTGACTCATACCTCTGGATAACAATCGAAAAGAACCTTCACTTTTCTTTTTAGCCACTCGCGCCACCGCGATTTGCCAAGAACCTGCACCTAATAACAAAACAAGGCATAACAATATCAACAATATATCTGAATAGTTTTGAAGGTAACGAAGAAAACTTAGGCTTTCTGCTGAAATGTATGCAAATAGAAGCCACTCCTCGTTATTTTTCGGCAGGTTGGCATTTTCAGAAGTGTGATCGATGGTATATTGGGGAAGGATTCTATCGTAAATATATACTCCCTCTGCTGTTTCAATCATACCAGCGCCATCTTCCTTAACCTCTCGCCATACTTGTTGATTATTTTCGGCGAAAGATTCTCCATGCTCGAGAATAAAGCCCCACTCTTTGGTAGTTTCTCTATCTTTCAACCAATAACCTTCCTGATTTACTAAAAAATATCTCACTTCAGGATCTGTTGCTGAGGTGGTCTCAAAACGATCGAGCATGTTGCCTGCCCTATAGTTGAGCACAACAATGCCAGCAGTCATTTTATTACTATCAACTACCGGGGCAGCGACTCTCAGTACAGGTTTCAGGGGAACCTCTAAAATTCCCTGCTCAACATTGAGATCGAGTGGTGAGATATACACCTTGCTGGTCTTCAAATTGATGGTATGCTTAAAATAATATCTGTCTTTTTTATTTTGTAACTGACTTTTAGGAACAATATTGGCCCTATCTGAATCATAGTTGATTCTGGCAATCTCCTTGCCTTCATAGTTGATATAGCGTATTTGATCATATATCTTTCGATCAGCGGCAAATACAGCTAGTCGGCTTTTCAATTGGGAAAGACTCTCCTCTGATTTATTGTCAATATAGGAGCTTAAATCATCAATGTTGGTGATGACATGAAGATCGGCTATCAATACCTCAAGATCTCGAGTCATGGAAGATTTCATCAACTCCAGATGATTAGCTTCTTCGCTAACCTTTATTGAGTATTTTTTCTGATAGCCTGAATTGAAAAAGAAAAGAACACAGGAGACTACTATAGCAAGCATAAAGAGAAATAAACGAATAAACTCTTTACCGATATGAACAATTGATTTCTCTGTGAGAACCTTTTCTAAATTGTTGACATTACTATTATGCATCACTTATTAATAATTGAAGTGTGTTCGTGTGGCGAGAAGTAAAATTAAAAAAAAATAACGTAATCACCTTCCATAAAAACCCTCTCAAACTAACCTAAAATCTCGTCTACCCAGCACATTAATGACACAAATTTGACTACGGAGCGAGTAGTCAATTCCAATAGTTTTAAGATTATTCAGAATTCTAGCTGTTTCTCCTTGAACGTTGAACTTTAGGTTGAAGCCATGACAATGTTTCTTTCCACATAATTACATAGGTGATGATACCTATTTTCTACGTATTCCTTTGTTGGTGTTTGCAGAGTTTTGAGACCATATCTTCGCTGCAACCTTTCATAGGTTGCCACACCAAGTCTATGATAGGGAAGTATTTCAATGCTATGAACTTTTTTAAGCTCACGGGCAATTGCGGCCGTTCGGCGAAGTGCCTCATCGCTATCATTCACTCCTGGAATGAGTGGAATCCGCAAATGAACCTTAAGCGCCAGATCAGTCTGATCCAATTTCCTCAGATTTTTAAGAATTAAAGTGTTATCTACGCCGGTTATCTTGCTATGCTCAGTACCATCAGGATGTTTCAAATCCACATAAATATCAGAGAGGTAGGATATTATTTTCATAACATTTTTCCAAGGAGCATAAAGACTTGTCTCAACGGCGGTATCTATTCCATATAGCTTACATTTCTGGAGTATAGCAGCGGTGAAATCTGATTGTTGCAAACACTCCCCGCCACTAATCGTCACTCCGCCGCCTGAATGAAAAAAAAATACTTCATCTTTGGCTATTTCTTGGACAACTTGCGATACGCTCATAATCTGACCATATCCAGTGACTGCATCAGAAGGACAATTATCAACACAGGAGAAACAGCCTGTGCAGAGTTCTTCATTATGCTTGATCTTCCCATCCATCATAGCAAGAGCATTTACCGGACAGGTGCCAACACATTCACCACAGCTGCTACAGCTTTCTTGAGAATATCCTCGTTGTTTTTCTCTATTCTGTGACTCAGGTGTCGAACACCAGATACAGTTAAGTGGACAACCCTTTAGAAAAACAACTGTTCGCAACCCTTCACCATCGTGAATGGACGTTCGCTGGATACGTAGGACAACTCCTTCAAGTTCATTCATCATTGTTTTGACCTATCAAGGAAACACCCTGCTGAACAGTCCTGCCGATTATTTCATCCTGCACATCCTTTCCAAGTTCAACAAAATATGCAGTATAACCCGCTACCCGGACCAGCAACCCCCGATAGTCATCTGGATTCTTCTGCGCCCGGATGAGCTTTTGCTGATCAATTACATTAAACTGGACATGGTATACCCCCAGACTGCACATTGATTTTAGCAGAGCCATCATCTGGCTAATTCCTCTTTCATCCTGCAGCATAGCCGGTTCTACTTTGAGATTTAACAGCGTGCCCTGTACGAATCGATCATGGGGAATAGATGATACAGATTTCAGCACTGCTGCAGGTCCCTGGAGATCAGAACCTCCAGTTGGGCTCACCCCATCTGCGAGCGGTTTCCAGGCCTTTCTTCCTGAAGGCAAAGCTCCTACCTCAAGGCCAAATGGAGTATTGCCGGATACCGGTAATATACCTGGTGTCATGATTCCAAACTTACTCCGA
>CAZWVC010000141.1:0-10459 GCA_964637245.1 uncultured Desulfocapsaceae bacterium | reverse complement strand
CGTTTTTGTGTCTCCTGACGCAGCCAACAATTCAGGTTTTGGAGTGATGATGGAAGGTAATACGTACGTTGGATGGTATGGGGATAGTACTTCCACAACGTATTTAGGGGCATATGCGGAAAATCTGACTCACATTTCCTCTTTGGATATGATAATAATTCCCAGTGGGGCCGATGAAAACCTCGTGCTCAAGTTCAATCATCGTCAGAACTATACCTTTGGTCCTGCTTACTCGTGGTTCAGAGTGCTGGTAAACGGCATACCTATTTTGGATGTTGATGAAAAGGAGTATATCAATCCATTATCTCCTAATGGCGATGACTGGAAATCTCTACAGTACGATCTCACTCCATACCAGAATGATGCAAGTATTTCGGTAACATTACAAGCATCAAATAAATATTATTACAATTACCAGGGAAGCGGTAATGTTTCAATGATTGATAATCTGCGCATTTTGTACATGAGAATTGGTGATGAGGATAAGGATGGAATTGAAGATGATTGGGAGATTTTATATTTCGGTGATCTTACCACTGTAAATGACACCACAGATTATGATAATGACAAATATTCTGATCTACAGGAATTTATCAATCAAAAAAACTTAGAAACGGACCCTGCTGGTAATATTTATAATCCAAAGATAAAAAATGTTGGTGGCGGTACAGGGCATACCCGCAGTAGTCTATGGTTATTATTGACACCTGTATTACTTGGCAATAGTCAATAAAAACTCTGCGGTAAAGTATCCAGTTAAATGTTCAATTGTCAAGGTGTTGCTATTTCTCATCGACTGTGTTCTTAATATCGGTAGTGGCATGTTATAACTGGATAAAATACGTGACAGACGATTTGTCTAGAAATACCGGTAATTAACAGCCAAAAGAGAATAGCACAGGAGGGTGTCCAACAAGAACACCGGTATCTGTTTAATGCTTGCCCACTGTATAACGCAGCAACACATAATTCTCTTCGAGGACTTTTGTTTCCTCCAGTTTGAGCTGCAAATCAAGCGGCACATTAAACAGGCTCAGGCCAAGACCAAACACCCGTGGTGCTACAGTAATAATAATTTCATCGATTAAATCCTCGGCAGCAAAGAGGCTGTTTATCTGTGAACCACCAGCAATTGCGGCTTGGGTATATCCCTGGCTTTGAAGATCTTGGAGGAGTTCTGTGGGGGATTGTGAGGTGTATACCAGATTTGGATGATCACTGACACGTTCCTTGTTACGGGTTAGCACTATGTTTTTTCTTCCCGGAAGAGGTTTACCAATGGTGTCATAGGTTTTTGACCCCATGATTAACACACCTGCTTCTTTGGTGACCTGCATAAACATTTTTTTATCTGCACTACCGGTCCAGTCTATAAATTCAGAGGAACTTCTGCTGATGATGCCGTCGAGGGTTTGTGCCATTATCAGGAATACTTTCATATCGTTATCTTCTCCACTCTCTTCAAGTGATGTTATCGTAACCTGGATTTCTCACCAGTTGAGATGATTACACATTCGAGAAGCGAGTCAATGAGCTATAGTGTTCTATGTTCATTGACTCTGCTCCGTTGAAGGTGTGATTATATCTGCAGGCCTTTGGTGAACAATTTGATAAAATGAAATGTTTTATAATGATATCAATATCGTAGCTATATAAAAGCAAAATGTTCATGAGAAATCGGGGTTAATCGGTTTGCGGCCAGTTTGTCTGCTTTCTTACTTCTGTGGTGTAGCAGAAGATATTCCACTCAAATTCTTTTTGAGAAATCGGGCATTTTAACGTAACGCTGTTTTCACCAATAGCCGCAACCAGCCAGTCACCAGAGCGTCTAGTGTTCTCAATTCGTATTTTTTGTCCAACCTTGAAAGGATAGGGCTTAAATACTACCACATCATGTGCCATTGAATTGACCTCCAATAATGCATCGATTTTTCATAAAACAGTCTGTTGGATCAACGGTGCTAATAGAAATTTTTATGAATATGGCAACATAATGACATGAATAACCCCATGATTCCATGAAAAAGTTGAATTGCCTCTTAATTGCAATAAAACAAATTAAATTTCAACTACATAGGCTGGTTGTAGAAGGGCAGTTTAGGGGAGGAATCCTGCTCTAGCCCGAACATTTCATGAAAATCAGCAGACACGTGAAATAATCGGGCTGATATGTTCAGAAAAGTAGATAAGGTAATCGCCAAGGATATCTTGTGGAGGCTATTCAGAGTGGATTACTGCAGAGACAATTATAGTGACAGTTGCCCCAAATAAGGAGCAACTTGGAGTTAATCTGAAATGTGTGAATCTGGCAACTAATCTGAGAGGAGATCTTTGATCTCATCCTGGGTAAGAACAGAGTAAAGATTTTTCTTTCTTCTGTCCAAACCGCTTCTTCGCTGAGCCTTACGCCTATCAACTCCAAGGCGGGCATTGGTCTTTGAGCGTAACCAAGTGCGCAGGGATTTCCGTTTTGGCTTGGTACCATCGCGGCGATCATGGCGTCTCTCGGGGTTCACTCTGCGGTCAGCTAATACTCTTCTCTCACCATTCTTGCGCCGATCTTCAAAAACAATATTGCCTGAGGAATCGGTAATACGGGTCATGTCAGCTTTTTCAAATAATTTTAGCTTTTTATGGTCAGTCTAATGGGTCTTAAGACTTTCCCGCGTAAAGTACTTCGTAAAAAATTCTCTATAAAACAGACTATTTAGCCAATGTTTGAGAGTCACAATACCAGGAAATATTAAAATTGCAAGAGTTAAATTCGAGTAAACATCATAAAGTCAAAGAGATAGGTTTGTTTCATAACACAATAATGATTATTCAATGCTTTGTAATCCCACAGCAGCAAAGGGTTAGCCTGAATATTTTATGAGTTGAGGTGGGCTGCTAGTCAAGGAGTTGTATGATATTCTATACTGATGTATGAAAATCTTACGGGCGACGCGGGATAGTGGGCCGCATCGACTCACCCGAAGGGTGAAAAACTTTCAAAAAACAACAATCTTCAAATGTACAAATTGTACCAAAAAATTAAGAATTGATTTCAAGTATAATTACTCTAAACTACTACCTATATTTACTTTTCAGAAAGTTTTTCATGAAATATTCAGGATAGCGTCAATTTAGCCAATAATTCTCAATAGAGTATTTTAAACCTCTATTAATACATCTAAAATCTACACTGTCTGGTTGAAAATACTTTTCGACCAATACGAGAGCTACGAGAGTAAATTGACCAGGACCATGGTAAGGGCAGGGAAGTAGGTTATTACAAGGAGCGTGATAAACAGCAAACAGATGAAGGGCAAGCATGCACGATATAACTCAATAACCGGTCTATCAAAGCGATAAGATGCTAGAAAAAGATTAAGGCCCACTGGCGGAGTGCAGTAGCCTATCTGCAGGTTTGTCAGAAAAATGATGCCAAGATGGATGGGGTTTATACCATAGCCTTCGGCAATTGGCAGGATCAACGGTACTATGATTACCAGTGCGGAGAATATGTCGAGCATGGCTCCAACAAGCAGCAAGAAAATATTGAGCAGCAGCAGAAAGGTATATTTGCTGGAGATATATTTTTGCAAAAATTCAAACAGCCGTTGTGGTACCTCCTGGTCAATAAGAAAATTGGTTGATGCCATTGATGCTGCTAGGATCACCAGAATACCACCAAAAAGAACCATGGAGGCTGCACCCAGCTGGGGAAGTTTTTTCAGGGGGATATCTCGGTAGATAAAAACCTCCACGATAAGTATGTAGAGCGCAGAAATAGCGGCAGCTTCGCTTGCTACAAAAAAGCCACCATATATACCACCCAAAATGATTATGGGGAGTGGTATTTCCCAAAAACAGTGGCGTAGGCTTGCCAGCATCTCCCTGATGCTGACTTTTTTTCTTTTCTCAAGGCGTGGGCCTTTTACCATGGTATAAGCCATCAATATGATGAGCATGAAAATCCCGGGAAGCAAACCGGCAACAAATAAGTGATCAATTCGGCTGCCGGAAATTACACCATAAAGGATGAGGGGCAGGCTGGGAGGAAAAAGTAGACCAAGGCTACCGGATGAGGTTATCAGTCCCATGGAGAATTTATTGTCATAGCCATCTGCCAGAAGAGCCGGGAGCAGCAGACCACCAAGCGCTACAATGGTTATCCCAGAAGCACCGGTAAAGGCAGTGAAAACGGCACAAACGCACAACGCCACTACACCAAGACCTCCAGGCAGCCACCCCAAAAAAGCTCTTGAAACCGCGAGGATTCGTTGCGGGGCATTACTTTCTGAGAGGAGCATGCCGGTAAAAATAAAGAGCGGCAGAGAGAGCAGAATAGGCGTTTCTGCAAGCCTTGTCATCTCAATGATGACCACAGCTGAATCAATATCGACTGAATGAAAAGATAAAAGGGCAAGAGCAGCAATAACAATAAAAAGAGGTGCTCCTGCAAGAGCAAGCAGACCTAGAAGAAGTTTAAGGCTGCTCATGTTTGTCCAGATAGGGTGGAGGTCTTAGGTTTGCCGAGTTGAAGAACCTGAAAGATAGTACCTACGAAATAGCGCAGCATCATAATGCCAAAACCAAGAGGAAAGATCAGATTCCACACCCAGGAGGGGATGGTGAGAATTGCAGAACCACCAAATGCAAATTCATCCTGGATAAAACGCCATGAGGCATAGCTGAGGAAACCACAAACAATTGTACAGAAACTCCAGTTAATAATCTTGAGATATTTGCGTAACTGCTTACCGATAAAATTATTGAGAATGTCTAACGAAATGTGTTTTTCCTGCGAAACGGCAAGCACAGCACCCAGCATACCGCCCCATAGGGTCAAATAACGGAGCAATGGATCTGCCCAGATAAGGCCACTGTCAAAAAACAAGCGTAGCACAATTTGAAGGCACGCAAGGACAACCAGAAGAAGCAGTATTGCACAAAGCAATAATTCTTCAGCACGTTGAATGTATTTACGAAGAGTAGGGAAATACATTAGTTGTTTGTTTTATGGTGTCGCCCGCATTTTCTCAAGAATCTGGGTGACACGCTTATACGCCTCTTGGGAAAAGGACTCTCCAACAAGTTTGGTCACGGTTATGTCCCTATTTTCAACAAGTTGATTTCTCACTTCCGCCGAGGCTTCTATAAAGGCCACACCATTTTCCATTAGAACATCGCGAGATTCTTTGTTCGACTGCCTGGTTTTTTTATTCAGGGCAGAGAAATGCTTTTCAGCAAGCTTATGAATCAAGGCAGCATATTGAGGTGGCAATTTGGAAAAGGCTTTTTTGCTGAAAGCGATAGCACCATAGGCGTAACCATAAGGAAAATCTGTAATGTATGCAGCTTTTGTGAACCATTGCATTACCAGGCTGCCATAGAGAGAGGTATAGACCGTATCAACCAGACCGGTTTGCAGAGATGAAAGCACATCGGGAATGGTAAGGGGTACAGGATTTACCCCAAGCAATTTCAGGTATTCTGCCGCCAGTGGGTCTCCGGTGGGAACCCAGGATTTTCGTTTTTTCAGCTCACCAATGGTAAGTGTCGGGGCGGTCGACATCCCATATATGAAACCAACTTCGGTAAGATAAAGTAATTCCAAACCATTTTCATCAAATTTTTCTTTGAAGTAGGGGGTTAGCTGCCTGCTGACCACATCGACTTCCATGTAGTTATCGAAAAAAAATGGTATAGCCATCACTCGAAAATCTGGCACAACATTAGCGATGCCACTCATGGTAAAACCGCCCCCATGAAGTTGCCCAACCCGCATTTTTCGATACATGGCGAGATCATCGCCCATAACCCCGCCGGGGTAGATTTTTATGCCGACTTCACCATTGGATTTCTCCTCAACCTCTTTGGCAAAATCCCGGAAATGATTAATCCAAACCGATCCCTGTGGGGCTAAGGATGCAATCTTGAAGGAATATTTTGTTTTAGCCTGAGCAGATGAGCTGAATATCAGGATCAGGCAAGTGAGTAATATAGAATAGAGGTTTCCCATGAACTTCTCCAAAAGAGTGTACAATATGTTAATCATCGAAAAATTTTTCATTAAGAAGTCGTTCAGCCTTTCTTTTAGCTATTTGATTAGCCAGCATATAGGATTTGTTTTGTTCTAACTGAAAATCCAGTACTTCTTGCAAAAGTGAATCATGCAATTCCTTGTCGAAGCTATTTCTGGCATATGTTTGAGCATATAGTGTTTGCATTATGAGAATTTTTCGCTGAGAAATATGTAATGCCCTGTCAAAATGATAACGGCTGAGTTTAGGTTTTCCCCCCAACATTCCAGGTCGGGCTCCGTAGTAACTCCCAATAAGAAAATGTGCCATGCCGTTCTCCACCTCTTCATCAAGCTCAATTATTTTCTGGAGTAATAGTTCGATTTTTCCCAGACCAGCCATGGCAGCTGGGGAGCCCTCCTGCTGCTGAATCCAGCTCATCCAGCCAAAGGCAACCCAAAAAAGCTTTTGGGCTTTAGCTGGCGTGCTTCTTTGCAACTTGGCCTTGAAGGTATCGAGGTTATCTGATGGGGTGATTGCCAGGGTTTCTTGCAGGAGCCTGCTGCTATAGCCATAGGCTTTTTCTGCCATTGCTTTTATCCTGTAGGGGTCTTCATTGCATTCAGCCATTGCCCCTATGTAGCCGCCATAGGCCTTAGTTCCAAGGGTGAGTAATCCCTGATCATGCGGATCTCCAGCAATAAGTGAGTCGATCATTAAAAGATAAGAGGGTGTTCCTTCACACACTAAAAGCACATCGGTTTGTTCCTGCATATTGTCTAGTGCCGGGGTGACCAATGCCGAGGTCAGGCTACTTGCACAGGAACTCAACAAGACACCTGCTGCCAAAGCTACAAGTGCAGATTTGGATTTTCTTATATGAGAAATCATTTTGTCTTGCGGGAATGAATTGTATATCTTCTTGAAAATGTGAACCATTATAGTCTCAGCTGATAAAATTCGTCAAGAAAACAGTTGCTTTCCATCCAATGGTGAAACCATAACCAGAAAGTGTGAATAATCCATCGAGTTGAATGCAGGTATTTGGGTAAGTTGTTTTCACTGATAAAGCAATTGGTTAAGTAACACTGCAAACAAAGAAGTCTATACCGGCATTTCTCATTTGAAATAAACACAGTTAAATTGACGCAATGATCATGAGAAATGCGGGTTAAACCTAAAAATTTACACGCAGAATGTGAGAGAAAAAGGGTTTACTCGCTTGGTGTATGCAAGTTTCATCAATTACCTTGACAATGCCTTATTATTACCTCGTTCATAAATATCTCTCACATCCTGTGTGTTTAATTTAGGTTACAATAAAAAACCCAGCGCGAAGAAAACATTCTTCACGCCGGGTGCGGATTTTAATGATGAGAATTCTGTATTATGCTGCTGGAGGATTTACTCCATTCAAGTAATTTACTGCTCTTATTTTGGAGGAAAATCGTTCTGCTTGAGTAGAATTTCTTTACGCGATTGAAATTCTTCAACATAACGTCGTAATATGGCACGATCGTCGGAACTGACCTTCTTAAATTCAATGCCTGAAATAAACCTGGCATCGGATTCCTGCGAATGAACCAAATCTCCAGAGACATCAACCAGGGTATCTTCTATTCCCAGCGTAATAATGAGTTGACCGTCCTGGGGAATAGCATGAATGGTTTCCATCTTGATACCATTTATACTTACATCTAAGGTTCGCCCCATTGAATAATCTCGTTCGTTGCCATCACTGTCTATAATACGGTAGTCAAGAAGGTGAAGTGAGTCCATTCGTAAAAACTTTCTTTTCTCGCCATGTGTCATGTGCATTAGCTCCAATATTTTCAGTGGGTGTATGTAACTGCAATTACGATTTTATTCAGTATGAGCAACAGAACCTATGGGAACCATTGCCTGGTAACATACTCTTGCCAGTTAATCTTATCACCTTTTACCTATTGTTTTGTAGGAAAAAATTCAATTAATTTTACAATTTGTTACGGTTAATGATTAAAACGGCATAATTGTTGCGTGAAAGTGATGCTAAAGCAGTGGGTTTTTGTTAATATAGCCGCTGCCGAAATTTTATAAATAAGAAAGTAGCTATTATTCTTCATAATTTATGTTTTATCTTCAACGCAGCTGTTTAATCTTTATACTAATCTTTGTCAGTTTTACAAGATTTGCCTACGCCGATTTTGACCCTCTTGTCAAAGCTATGACAGAGCATCTCTCCTGTTATCCTCTGGAACTGGTAAATTTTGACAAGCAGGAACCAATCATTATCAGACAGGATGTCTGCCTGGCTACCATCTATCATGAAACCGGAACAGAACCCTTATGGGTTACCGCTGAAGGACCAAGTTACCAAGCCTCTATCATCTTCAAATATCTCAAGAACGCGTATAAAGAAGGGTTAGATCCCGAGGATTATCAGACTGATGAACTCGAAGATATTTGGCGTGATCCAGATTATAATTCACTGGCCAAACTCGACACCCTGCTTACCTATAACATAGTTAAATATGCTCACGATGTCAGTTTTGGGCAGCTAAAGCCATATATTGCAGACCCACAGCTTTTTGCCGAGGCAGGTGATAAGAGTTTTGATCCGGTTGCCACTATCTCCAAAATGATTGAGTCTAAGGACCTTGACTCATTCCTGAGTGAATTACCACCTGACAACAGTCATTATGTAGGTTTGAGAAAAGGCTTGGCTCACTACCGCCGTCTCCAAAACCTTGGAGAATGGCCATTAATCTCTTCGGGAAAAATCATTAGACCGGATGGAAGTGATACTAGAATCGGGCAAATACGCAAACGTCTTGCCCTGCTTTCTGGAAAAGATCTGCATTCCGAAGATCCGCTGAGATATGATGGCAGACTCAAAGAAGAGGTGCTTGCATTTCAATTGCGGCATGGTTTAAAAGCCGATGGAATTATCGGTAAAAAAACACTCATAGAACTCAACGTAACACCTGCTCAGAGAATTGACCAGATCAGCATAAATATGGCGCGCTGGCGCTGGCAGGATCATCAACTTGGCGATGAATATATCCTCGTCAATATCGCCAACTATCGGCTTTATGCGTATCGGGATGGTAAGTTGGATATGAGTTTACCAGTGATTGTGGGTAAATTTCAGCATCAGACCCCAGTTTTTAGTGATCAAGTAAAATATATAGAATTTCATCCTTTCTGGAATGTACCTACAAGTATTGCCAAAGATGAAAAACTTCCTGAGTTGAGAAAAGATCCGAATTTCCTTGTTGAAAAAAATATTCGATTATTTTCCAACTGGCAGGCTGATGGGGTTGAACTTGACTCAACTGCCATCGATTGGAACCAGGTGACGAGATCGCAAATGGCCGGATATAAACTTCGACAGGATCCGGGACCATTCAATGCGCTGGGTCGGGTTAAGATTGTTTTTCCAAATAAATATTCTGTCTATCTCCATGATACTCCAACGAAAGATCTGTTCAATGAACATTACAGAAATTTCAGCCATGGCTGTATACGGGTTTCTGAACCAGAAAAACTAGCCTTTTTTATTCTGCAGGGTGAAGAACGTGGTTGGAGTGAACAAGAGGTTGCTGAGTTGTTCGCGGCAAACGAGCGCAAGGTAGTTCGAGTCCGTCGATCATTGCCTATTCATCTGACCTATCAGACTGCATGGCTTGACAAAGACGGCGGAATTCATTTTAATGGAGATGTATATGCGCGTGATATAAAGTTATTAAATGCATTTTTATCAAAATGAGGAAAGAAGAGAGAGCAGATTTACACAACAGTAGTGTATCTTTTGATAGCGGTAAGATGACCAGACGTTCCTTCCTGGCTGCATCTGCATGCACCCTGGCAGGAATATTTCTGCCCCAGACTCTCACTGCTACAGTAAGCAAGCCACTAAGTTTTTACCACACCCACACCGGGGAAAAGATGGATATTCTCTATACACCCGGAATGTATACAGGATCAGTGCGCCATGCGTTGGAATACTTTCTCAGAGATTTCCGTACAGGCGATACCCATCCGATAGATTCACGTCTTTTTGATACCCTCTGCGCTATCCAGGATTGTTGCAGCAGACACGCTGCAATAGAGGTTATTTCTGGGTACCGCTCTCCGAAAACTAATGCGTTGCTACGCAAGAATAGCTCCGGTGTAGCGAAAAAGAGCCTGCATATGGTCGGACGGGCAATTGATATCAGGCTGACCGGGGTACCCACCAAGAAGCTCAGGGATCTGGCTATCAATCTGCATAACGGTGGTGTCGGGTTTTACCAGAAATCTGACTTCGTTCATATTGATACCGGTAGAAGAAGAAACTGGTAAGTGACCTGCTCTGTTTATACCAGTATTTTTACCCATGGAAAACTTCTCAAATATCACCATTACTGCCTAACCTGAATATTTCATGAGTTGAGGTGGGCTGCTAGTCAAGGAGTTGTATGATTTTC
>CAZWVC010000140.1:0-10481 GCA_964637245.1 uncultured Desulfocapsaceae bacterium | reverse complement strand
GGGGCTTGACTGTAGCCATCCAGGCTACAGACACCCGAGAAAAGTCCAACACCTACCTCACTAGATTACAAATCAACATACAAGGGGTAATCAGAAAAGTAATTAATCCATTTACCATATTTGTATTTTCCTAATGCGGGTGATAGGCTGAGGTAGCATGTGCCGTTATACTGTATTGATTACCAAAGCGTGGATATGGTCGGACCTAATAATCGTTCAAAGGTTGCTGTAGATATAGCGAAAAACCGTTTGATAATAACCCTTTCAGGGACAGTTCGCAAAGCGGATATAGAGAGTATCTACACGGATATCCGATTTTGCGTAAGTGATCTCAAAAAAGATTTTACAGTCATCACCGATATGCGTGATTGTCGGATTGGTTATCTGTCAGGGGCAGTTATTCTTCGTAGAATTTTGAGCTTTTTACAAGAAAATAAAGTAGGAAAAGTTATCAGGATAATAGAAGGGAAGAGTATTGCTCATAATCAGATAATAAGATTTACTGCTACTATTAGTGGATATTCACCAATTTATGTGGAAAGTTTTGAAGAAGCAGAACAAATTTTGGAAAGCTAACATTAGCTAACAATTTTAACCTCTATTTACCGGCTTATGTCATACACACTATTAGATGGTAATGAAGCTGTTGCCTACGCAGCAATTCGTGCCGGATGCCAGTTCTTTGCCGGTTATCCCATTACGCCCGCTACTTCTATTCTGGCGAAGATGTTGGAACTGCTTCCACCTCAAGGTGGAGTTTGTCTCCAGGGCGAGGATGAAATTGCTTCCATTGGTTTCTGCCTAGGTGCTTCAATGGCTGGTAAAAAAGTCATGACGGCCACTTCTGGGCCAGGAATTAGTCTCTACAGTGAACAGATATCATTTGCCATCGGCAGTGAAATTCCTTTGGTTATTGTAAATGTTCAGCGCCTGGGGCCCTCGACTGGTTCCGCTACCAAGGGTGCTGATGGCGATATCAATTTTCTGCGTTGGGGAAATACTGGTGGCATCCCAGTGATAGTCCTGGCTCCGGTTGATGTGCAGGATTGTTATCAACTGACCATCCAGGCATTTAATCTGGCAGAAAAATATCGTTGTCCAGTTTTTCTTGCCTCAAACAAGGAGATCGGACTAACCAGAGAAAGTATTGATCTGCAAAATATAGTTCTACCAGAAATTATTGAAAGAAAACCTTTCAGCGGGGCAGCTGAATATCTCCCCTTTCATGCCAATACCGCCACCAATGTTCCTGCTTTTTTACCAATCGGCTCGAAAACCCTGGTCAGGCAAACTTCCTCGACCCATGGGAAAGATGGGTATATTACCACAGACATCGGGGAAATAGGGTCACAGCGGCATCGATTGAAGGAAAAGCTGGAGAAAAATGTAGGTGAATTCTCCTTTTATGATTACATCCCCGGCGATTCATCTGAACATCTTATAATTACCTATGGGGTTACGGGACGGGCGGCACAACAGGTTGCTTCATCATCAGAAGGGAGTAAGCCGTCCGTTCTTATTCTCAAAACCCTGTGGCCGGTTCCAGAGAAATTGATCAAGACGATTACCGCAAAGTACAGTACCATTTTGGTGGTGGAAATGAATCTGGGCCAATATGTGAATGAAATAGAACGATTGACGTCTAATAAAAAAGTCACGTTTTTAGGGCAAATGGATGGAAATCTGATAACTCCTGAACGGATCAGGGAGGTACTTCTCGATGCCTAGCCTGCTTAATACCGCTCGTCCTCCAGTATTTTGTCCGGGATGCTCGCATGAAAAGGTTATTGGTGCTTTAGATAAGGCGTTGCAGATCTTGGAAATATCAGGAAATCAAGTTGTCATTGTTAGTGATATAGGTTGTTCCGGCCTGTTTGATGTTTTTTTTCACACCCATGCATTTCACGGACTTCATGGTCGAGCATTGACCTATGCTTTGGGACTGAAAATGGCCAATCCTGAGCTTCATGTTATTGTCACCATGGGTGATGGTGGCATGGGAATTGGGGGAGCGCACATCCTTAGTGCCTGCCGTAGAAATGCAGATATAACCCTATTGATACTCAATAATTTCAATTTCGGTATGACAGGTGGCCAGTATTCCCCAACTACACCAACTGATGCTCAGACTGTCTCTCGATTTCTCAATACACTTGAAAGTCCACTTGATATATGCAAGATTGCCAATGCTGCTGGAGCGCCATTTATTATCCGTTGTTCCGGTTTAAATGAGGATTTATCGAATAATATGGTGAGAGCAATTGGCTACCAGGGATTTGCGTTGATGGATATTTGGGGCATTTGTCCGGGGCGTTACACCAGGAAGAATAGATTGAACCCGAAGCTGGTTGCTGAGAAAATTGAAAAAATGGAACCATTTACGGGAGTTCAACCAATCAATGAACGCCATGAATTCTGTAGTGCGTACAGTAAAACAGCAGGCCAATTGCCTGCACCACAAGTTCCTAAGCAGATTATTCCCCACAATACTCCTCCCCAGTTTAAAAAACGTGAGATACTTATTCTTGGGAGTGCTGGACAACGAGTGGTTACAGCAGGTGAATTACTCTGTCTAGCGGGCCTTACAGCAGGATTGCAAACTACCCAGAAAAATGACTATGATATCACTGTTCTCAAAGGACCTTCTGTGAGCGAGATAATCCTCTGGCCTGGAAATATTGGTTATACAGGTATAGAAAATCCTGAAATTATTTTGGCAATTTCAGCCGAGGGGGTGAATAGGCGTCGAGCTTTGTTTTCCCAGATGAAGATAGGGAGCACCATAATTCATGCAGCGGATGTGAATATCCCTAAAAGCTGTGCCACCACTATCAGTATAAACTTTAAAAAACTGGGTATTTCATCACCTAACAGAGCACTTGCTTCACTTGCCGTTCTAGCAAAAGAAAATCTAGCAATTAGCTTTGCCATGCTGGCTGATGCTCTTCAAAGTAGATTTTCTTTGCAACAGGTTGAAAAAGCCACTGCAATTATCACTAAAATAAGAGATGCGGATCTTTCAGTCAAGAATTGTTGTGAATAACGGCATAAAATTTAAAGTTTTGGTTTACTTGTTTTCAAGAGAACAAATCAACATTTTCAAATCTTCCTCGATAACCCGAGTGAGATTTGCTACATAGGAAATAGTATATACGAATTGCAGAGTATAGCGAATGTATTAGTGTTTTCGGACAACTATCATTTCCTCATACACCTTATTTCGGTTATATGGCAGCAACAAGCGCTGATAGTACTTCACAAAATAGCAAAGGCTATACGTCTGGTCGTTTAGGTACTTTTGCTGGCGTTTTTGCTCCGAGTATCCTTACCATTCTTGGTATTATTCTCTTTTTGCGTTTGGGATATGTTACTGGCAGTGCTGGTGTCGCAAGAGCATTGGTAATTCTTGGACTAGCCAACCTGATCACCATCATAACCAGCCTTTCCCTTGCTGCCATCGCTACTAACCTAAAGGTAAAAAGTGGTGGAGATTATTACCTTATATCACGAACACTTGGGTATAAGTTTGGTGGTTCACTTGGTATTATTCTCTATCTTGCTCAATCTGTTTCTGTAGCTTTTTATTGTATAGGTTTTGCTGAAGCAGTATCTGCAATACTTGGCATCACTCTACAACCAGCAATTATTGCAGCGCTTGCGATCTGTGGGTTATTTATTCTCGCCTGGCTTGGGGCAGATTATGCAACAAAATTCCAATATGGGGTAATGTTTTTGCTGGTCGCAGCACTTGTATCCTTTTATCTGGGTGGCATTGAGCAATGGCAGCAATCACTTTTTGTGAATAATTGGCATGGAGCAGGAGATGTGTCGTCATTTTGGATTCTTTTTGCCATTTTCTTTCCCGCAGTGACCGGATTTACCCAGGGTGTAAGCATGTCGGGAGACCTTAAGGATTCCGGTAAGAGTTTACCACTGGGAACCTTTCTCGCAGTAGGGGTATCAATTATTGTTTACTTCACGGTGATAATCGTTTTTGCCGGTGCACTTCCTGCTCAAGTAATGGTCGATGATTATCAGTCCATGCGACAGGTAGCCAAATTTGGTTTTCTCATTGATGCTGGAGTTATTGCCGCAACTTTGTCTTCAGCAATGGCCTCTTTTCTGGGGGGGCCACGTATCTTGCAAGCGCTTGCAGCAGACAAGATATTTCCGATACTTAACTTCTTTGCCAAAGGGTCAAAAAGCAACAATAATCCCAGACGGTGTATTGTCTTAACCGGTTGTATAGCTCTGCTGACAATCTCCCTGGGGCAGCTCAACCTGATAGCCCAGGTAGTCTCGATGTTTTTCCTCATATCCTATGGTTTGCTTAACTATGCCACATATTTCGAAGCAGATACGGGTTCAGCCTCCTTCCGGCCGCGATTTCGGTTCTTCAACAAGTATTTAAGCCTTGCTGGATGTTTGCTCTGTTTAACTATTCTTATTGCCTTGGATATGAAAAACGGGTCGATAGCTCTGGGATGTATCTTTGCAATTTACCTCTACCTCAAACATAGGGGAAAACCCTCAAGGTGGGCGGATTCGAGCAGGTCTCATGCTTTTAGCCAGGTGCGTCGAAATCTTCAGCAGATGGCTGCTGTTCCCGGACATCAAAGGGATTGGTATCCTCATATTCTTGCCTTCACCAATCACCGGGAATCACGAGCAAAGCTTCTCCACTTTGGTGATTTGATAAGTGGTGATACCGGCTTGTTAAGCGCAATCCAGATTCTCATTGGTAGTGGCCCTATAGTAGCAAATCTGAGAGATGAGGCGTTTCTGGAAATGAAGGAGGATATCAGTTCCGCAAAACTAGTTTGCTATCCCAAAGTTATTAGCACAGAAGACATCTCTTCTGCCGTCTCTATTATTCTTCAAGCTCAGGGAACAGGTCCATTAAAGGGAAATACTGTTTTGGTAAACTGGTATAACAGGCCAGAAAGTCGTCTCCCGGGATTAGAGATATTAAAATATGGACATAACCTGCGTATAGCCTATCGATTAGGATATAATCTGGTAATTTTTCATTGTGATAGTTCCAAATGGCAAAATTTAGTCAAGCAGGGTGAAAAACGCAATAGAATTGATATCTGGTGGAAGGAAGAAAATGATAATAGCAGATTAATGCTTCTTTTTGCCTATCTAGTCTCTCGCAATTCTGCGTGGCAAGAAGCTGAAATAAGGGTTTTGGCAGCCAATGATTCGACTAGTTATTTTAAAGTTCGAGAATCACTGCAACAGTTTTTTGAAGAAGCCCGTATTCCTGCTGAACCGGTAATCCTAGAGAATATGGATCCAGAAACTGTGGTTGAGTTTTCTAAAGAGAGTTGTCTGGTTTTTATGCCATTTAAAATAAAACAATCTCGACTGACGGATGTGGAAGGCTATAGTCTTGAACGGATTTTACCACAGCTCCAGGCAACGGCAATGGTTATGGCTGCTGAGGAGATTGATTTGGACAGTGAGCCAGAAGAGGGCTTGGCAGGTGATTTGGCAGTCGCAATGGACAGGCTCAATGATGCAGAAAAACGCTTGCATCGTTTAAAAACAGAAGAAATAAGAGCTGCATCAAAAAATGAAAAACTCAACAGCCAACTCAATGAGATTTTAACTAATTCAGAACAAAGCGATAACTCAGATATTATTGACAATTTACGCAAGGAAATCCAGGAAAATGAAGAATTGAGTAACAGAAATTTTCGTAAAATGGCCAAAGCCCAAGCCAGGTTCGAAGAAGCCGTTAAAAGGGTAGAGAGCCTGGGAGGAACCCTTGAATTCGATAAAAATAATAAACTGGATGACACATAAAAGGAGATGAATATTCTTTTCTAAAACGAACGGTTATTTGGTACCCACTATTAAGACTTGAAAGAAATATAAGCAAACTCAAGATGAGGAACATCTGAAAATAGCGCACTTTATCGACTCACCTGAAAATTAAAAAGGTGCTTGTCAACGTGTAATGCTAGGACAAGCTGTAAATTGGAAAGTCTATCCCGTATGGGTTGTCGGGTGTTGTTAATATTTGTTAAAATATATTAGAACGCATTCTTTTATGAAATATCCGGACTTACTCATTTTGGATGGGAAATGGCCTACAAGGGGTTTTATATCCGCGATCCAAACTAAGAGCAATGAGATGACTTGTAGAGTTTGAAATAATTGGGCTTACTTTCACTATCAGTCATTTTCTCCGCATAAACACAATAGTTTGCGGAAAATTGATCATCCTTGCTAAATTTATCTAAATAGATACCCAGTTTATTTGTGAGGGGGATAAGGATTTTTTGGTTTATCCTTTGATAGAAATATCTCTTTTTTTTGCCATTGAGGTAAATACTTATTGTCCTGCATATGCCTGCACCAGATTTTCCTTCTGGTAGAATTTTTATGTTATTAAAATTATGTAGTAATATTTCAAGGCCTCCTGGCAGAAATCGCCATCTTTCATCATGATGTTTGGGAAAAAACGCAGGTACAGATAATAACAAAACACCTCCAATTTTTAATACTCTGTATATTTCATCTATGAAAAGTTGGGGATTGAACACATAGGTTAAAACTTGGGTGCAGATAACCGTGTCAAAGACGCCACTTTTCAAAGGCAGTGATTCTCCTATTCCAACTATGTCGATTGGACCTTGAAATATCGGGTCCAAGGCAACATATTGGTGAATTCTATCTTCGAATAATTTTCGATAAGGTTGAATCCTTCCACCCACATCCAAAACAGTGAGTTTTTTTTTAGGTAAAGAAGAAATCCAATTTGCCAGAATTTCGCGACGTTTTAAAAGAACAATGTAATCAGGATTGTTACTTCGCGGGGAAAAGCGGTCTTCTGCCAGTCTAGTAGTGCTCCTATATTTGGTACCAGATTTATTGAGGAAGTAATAATCGTAACCCATAAAAACTCCATGGATCTATAGCGCTTTCTGGTTCGATATTATTCATAATTAACGCTTAGGTAATCACACACCTTTAATATTTAATTATATCATATAATGAAGGTTTTGACGGCTTAAGAGGAGAGGAAGCCAGGGAGTGTTGAGAGATTTGTTTTCTTTTTATGGTGTTATTATAGAAGGATAGAATAAATATACTTATGAAGGTTTGTGTCTGTTAAAAATTATTTCAAAATTTACAATTAATTTTTATGATTATGAATTTTTTTAAATTGCAATTTTTTTATTGATGGAACTTCAACCTCAAAAGATAAAGAATTCTTTCTTTTGAGGTAGTGTATGGGGAGGTTATTTGCAACAGCGAGATAACCAATATACCCTTGTGAAATACTGATGTAATTATCTATTAAAGGTCAATCGCAAGAGAAAGCCTATCTGCTGATGCAATGCAGTTTGGTAATATGAAAAAAATTAGGCATTTTTAATTTTTAGGTTTTGTGATAAAGAGAGTCTGACTGTATAATTCCTTAGAAGCTGTGGGTTAATAATTTATATTATTGTTGTTTATGCGTAACGATGTAGTTCAACAAAACCTTCCGAGAGGTTATCGTTTAACCCTGATTGGGAATATGAATGTCGGCAAGACATCAATCTTTTCCCAAATAAGCACAAGAAAAGTTAAGCCAATTAATATACCGGGTTCAACGGTAACAATAAACCAGGCGTCGTTGCAAGGTGATAAGGGTCTTGTGTTTGATACACCTGGAATTATTTCAATTTTCTCTGAAAACGAGGATGAAAGAGCTGCTCGGGAAGTAATTCTATCTAAAAAATTTGCTGAGGGTATTACTGGGATTATTCTTGTAGCTGATGCCAAAAACCTCAAAAGATCGCTTGCTATAGCGCTTCAATACGGGGAATTTGGTTTACCTATGCTGTTTAATATTAATATGGAGGATGAGGCGGTATCCCGGGGTATTGAGATAAATACCGCTAAATTATCAACTCTTCTTGGTTTGGATGTGAGTAAAACCATCGCCCCAGTTGGTCTCGGCATTAAAGAGATGGTTGCCAATTTTGCCGAGATGAGGCCTCTTTCGTACTCTTTTAGTTATCCACCTGCAATTGAGACATTTCTTGACGAAGTTGAGGGAATACTAAGGAGCAACAGAATTTCCAGCCGTGCTTTGGGATTACTTTTTCTCCATGGGGATCATGGTGCCAAGATCTATGTGGAGGAAAATCATGGTTCGGGAGCTGTTACCAAAATACTTACCTTAGTCAAGCAATTTTATGACGATAATCCTAACCATTCGAGACATCTCCTTACTGAATTCTACAATACGCTGGCCAGCAAAATAGCAGAAGAAGTCCAACAAATCGAGCCACCATCAAAAAGTTCACTGCTAGCAAAGGTTGGTGACATGTGTACTGCATTCTCAACTGGTATACCCATTGCGTGTGTTATACTGGTTGCAATGTATTTCTTTATAGGTGAATTTGGTGCCACCTTCCTGGTAGATATGCTCAACTCCTCGGTTTTTGAGGGTTTTCTTTTTCCCTTGGTATCGCAATTTACTGACAGGTTGCCGAGTCAGTTCATGCGGGATATGATTATGGACCCTGATTTTGGGATATTACCAACCGGAGTTTTCCTTGCAATGGGATTGGTACTTCCGGTGATTTTCTGCTTCTATATAACTTTTGGTATTCTGGAAGATTCAGGTTATTTGCCACGGATATCTATTCTTCTTGATAATATCTTTGAAAAACTAGGATTAAATGGTAAGGGAGTCATCCCTTTGGTCATGGGATTTTCCTGCGTGACCATGGCTCTCTTAACAACGCGTGTTCTCAATACCGAAAAAGAAAAAAATATTGCCTCGTTTCTTCTTTATCTTTGTTTACCCTGTGCACCGCTCATAGCGGTAATGCTCATTATTTTAGAGAAAATGCCTATTTCGGCTACTTTTGCGGTATTTGGAATAATTGTCTCTCAGATGCTGATTGCCGGATATTTAGCCAATAAGATTTTACCAGGCAGTAGATCACCACTCTTCCTGGAAATCCCCCCAATGCGGCTACCCAAGCCGATAGCCGTGCTGAAAATGGCGTCGGCAAAAACGTACTTCTTTATGCTAGAGGCTCTCCCGGTTTTTATACTCGCATCACTGGGAGTCTTTCTTTTTCAAAGGATAGGCGGTCTATCCTTGCTTGAACACACCCTTGGCCCGGTTATCCATAACATCATGGGATTACCGGAAAAGAGTGTTCAGGTATTTATTAAAACGATGATTCGCCGAGAGAGCGGAGCCACCGAACTTGAGCATATACGTTACCTGTATACTAACCTTCAGCTTGTTGTTAATTTGCTGGTCATGACTTTTGTTGCCCCCTGCATTAACTCATTTATTGTACTCTTTAAGGAACGCGGTGTAAAATCAGGATTAATAATAAATATTACTGTTTTCGTGTATGCTATACTTGTTGGGAGCATTGTAAATCATATTTGCCTCTATTTCGGGGTAACCTTTTCATAGTGGTAGAAAATAATGATAACTGAGCGACATGAAGAAGTTCTGGAAGCGATATGGGTTGCCAGGGAAAAGAAGAAAGCTTCGGTTGAAGCGATCAGGGATAACTGTACAATCCAATTTACTAAGCTTGAGGTAAGTCAGCTAGCGGAGAACAGACTTATTTCCATCAATGGTGATGAGCTGTATTTCACCCATGAAGGAGAAAGAATTGGTGAGGCCATCATCCGCAGACACCGATTGGCTGAAGTGTTGGTAACCTCAATTTTAAAAGTTAAAAAGAGCAAAATGGATGAGATCGCCTGCGAGGTCGAGCACTCGTTGCAGGAGGAAGTCGAGGAATCAATCTGCACATTACTGGGACATCCTGAAATATGCCCAGATGGAAAACCTATACCACCTGGCAATTGCTGCAAGAATCATTCACGCGAAATAGTCAATACTGTCACCAGCCTGATTGAGCTAGCACCTGGTGAGCAGGGTAGAATAACATATATCAAACCGGGGAGTCATTCTAATCTCCATCAGTTGCTTTCCTTCGGTTTAAATCCTGGGGTTACCGTAACCGTGCATCGCACCTCGCCAGCCTTTTGTGTTAAATTCGAAAACACTGAACTGGCCCTTGATCCGGATATTGTTAAGAATATCTTCGTCTGGAAAACCAGTTGTATATTGAAATGACCAGTTCATATATTGAAAAAAATCAATGTGTTGAGTGGAACCCCTCTTCTCTCGAATAATCAACCAGCTATTCCCACCATTTCCGAGCTAGCTCATTTCACTCTTTGTACATAGGTTTTTTATTTAGACGTCTGATGTAGATTATCAATTGTGCAACCTGAATATTGCCTTGCTTGTGTTCTCGCCTATACTATGTATTGTTTATCAGGTGTATTATTTTTTTCATCTAGCCCGAACATTTTATGAAAATCAGCAGAAATGCGTAAATATCTTATTCATATAAATTAACGATGTGCTGTATTGTCTGCTTTTTTCTGGTAACACTTTGTACCCTGAAGAATTCATTCGATTTTCACTCTTC
>CAZWVC010000139.1:0-10501 GCA_964637245.1 uncultured Desulfocapsaceae bacterium | reverse complement strand
CCAATCCCTGGTTTCTCGTGCCTTTCATAATTCTGGTAGGGTACATGTTGTATAAACAAGCATGGCGTGATATGGCCTTAATTACAATTTTTATTGGAGTCTGGTGGGTCACAGGGACACCATATATGCAATCCCTAGTTGTTGGTAATGAGTTAAGCATTGAAAAAATCCTACCTGTTGTTTTTGGAGGTGCTATTACCCTTGGGGTTGTAATTTACCTTCTCATAGGAAGACAGTAATTATCTAATAACAAGCAGTTTTTTGGTAGTTAAACAGGTATTGTGGGATTTAAATCACTATCGCAATGCCCCATATATAACACGAAAGAGCAACTATGCAATTTAGAGACGCAGTTTTTATCATCACTGAAGAAAGTCACTGTCCATTATATAACGCTGGTGATGAATTTAAGGTAGAGGGACTTAGTCTCAATTTCCCCACAGTTAAACCCACGTGTCTCATCCTTGCAAATGATGTTATTGAAATTACCAATGAAGCTATCTCTTATGAAAAGCTTGAAGTTGGAGGTACTAAAAAAAATAGGTTTGAATGTGGTGGCTGTACCGGAATAATTCGTTTCGAATACAAGAAAGATAAGGAATATGCTACCGTACAAATGAAACTGCTTGTCGCGGCTGAACGAAAATCTAGAATTCAAGCCGTTTCCCAGTTTGCAGATTTACTTAGATCCATAGATACTTTTTCCGTACTCGACGATGATGATCTGCTAGATCTTGCTACTTTGATGGAAACACGTGATTATGATTACGGTTTTCCAATTGTACAGAAAGGTGAAACCGGAGAAAATCTTTATGTCATTCTCTCAGGTCGTGTGGAGGTCATCGACGATGAGGGTGTTGCTCTTAATGAAATGGGAGAGGGAGAAGTTTTCGGTGAGATGAGTCTGCTCACCGGTGAAAAGGTTTCTGCGACCATTATGTCCTCGGAACCCTGTCAGATTGCGACCATGAACCAAAAGAATTTTCGCCATATTCTCCAAAGGTTCCCTGCTTTACAGGTTTTCTTCTACAAGTTGATGGTCAAACGCATCACTGAAATCAATATAAAGAGGGCCGAAGAACTTGCTTCAGGTATGTCAGGCCATCTTGCTGACATGCCACCAATAGATCTCTGCCAAATGATCAACTACATTCAGAAATCCGGTACACTCACCTTTGAAACAGAAAGTGGTGATGGCATTATCAAGTTTTATGAGGGTGAAATCATTGAGGCTATATATGATGGTTCGACGGGGAAAGAAGCCTTTTTTAAAATACTTACCATGAGAAAAGGGCGTTTTATATTTGTCCAAGGAATTAATGCCCGAGATGCAAAGAAAGATATAATCGGTGGTTTCATGGCTATCATGATGGAAGGCATGAAAAGACTGGATGATCTTAAAGCACCAAAATAACCGGTTGCCACAAAAAAATTGTCACCTGGAGTACGACTTTTTTTTAGATATAATTTGTGACCTTCTCCATTGAAATATCTTCGCTGCACAGTCTGATAGTGCTATAGACTGTGTCTCCTTAAGCTTGTACTATCTGCAAAAACCTTATTCTCTAATACATTGATTTCATTTTTATACTTACCGATTGATTAATAATCTATGCATATTATTTTTAATCAGGTAAATCAGATAAAAATGGAGATACGATGAGAAGAAGATTGTTGAAAAGACAGATTTTAACAATGCTTACAGAAAATAATTGGTCTGAAATAAAAGTTAAAATCAATGATTTTTCAGAAAAAGACATTATAAATCATCTTTTCACCTCTTTATGCAGTACCAATGAGACATGCAAATGGCACGGAATAAGTGCTTTCGGCGTGGTGGTGCCTAGAATTGCTGTAAATAATCTCGAATCAGCCCGGGTAATAATGCGCCGATTTCTCTGGTGTCTCAACGATGAATCAGGAGGTATTGGGTGGGGAATTCCTGAGGCAATGGGGGAGGTGATGGCACATCATGATACCCTCTTTGAAGAATATTGTCACATGCTCCTCTCGTATATGCGTGAAGATGGCCCTGAGATATTTATGGATGGCAATTTTCTTGAACTGCCAGCCCTCCAACAGGGTTTGCTTTGGGGAATTGGAAGACTTCTTGAGTCAAAGAGAGATGAAATGGTTGCCAGGGGAGTACGGGATGACCTACCTTCCTATTTAGTCTCAACGGATAAAATAGTTCAGGGTTTGGCCATCTGGTGTCTTGGTCTATGTGGGACTGAAAAGGTGATTTATGATTTGCAACCATTCCTTGAAACTTCTTTTTCGTTCAACTTTTATTATAACAATGAATTGCAAACCATAAGTATTGGAGATCTTGCCGAAAATGCAATTAGCAGCATCAAAAAGACCGTAATATCATAGTATTCCTTGAGGAATCTCGGTTGTTTTTTCTCCTCCCAAAAAATAGCCACCATCAAGTCTGATGACTGTTCCAGTCATGTATGATGCCTCATGCAGAAGAAAGAATACAGCTTCTGCAACTTCTTCGGGCAGACCTGTGCGTTTGAGAAGAATATGATCGAAGATTCGATTCTTATCTCTTTGTGAGAGTGTTGCCCAACCTCTAGTATTTTCACCATGTCTATTTCTAATTAACCCTAACATGAGTTCATTAACTCTTATCGTAGGAGCACCCTCTCTGGCCCAAGTTCTGGTGAATGAGGAGATGCCGCTATTTGCTGCACTATAACCGTCGTTGAAAAGAAGTTCTGCAGGGCCACTACGACCAACTAGTGCTGCTATTGAAGAGATGTTGACCACAGCGGCGGAATCGACCTGCTGCAATAGGGGGAGGCAATGGTTAAACAACAACCATTTTGCCTTTAATGTGGTGCTTACCTCAAGTTCCCATTGTCCTCGATTGTGATCAAGATCGTACGAACCGTGTACCACAGGCATACCGCCCCGTTCTATATTATTGACAAGATAATGTAGGGAACCAAATTTGTTTTCAATTTTAACCATCATTTCTGCAATATTATCTTCGTTGGTCAAATCAACAGAAGTAGCAAGATAAGATGAACCCTGCTGCTCAAATTCGGCTATCATTTCTTTAGATGATTCTGGCCAATCAAAATAAGGGAGAACAAGGTTAGCACCTTCATCAGCTAGCTTTTGCGCGATAGCTCTGCCAACCGGCCTTGATGCCCCAGGAACAAGAGCTGTTTTACCATGAAGACGCATGGGTTGAATCCTCGAGATGTTAACTTAATAATTGAAAGACGCTATGATCTGCTTTTTGCTTATATATTGCGCAGCTCAATAAAGTACCACAGAAGTGATATGAGATTATTTCTTTGCGAGTACCGTAATGCTGGATGTGGTTTTCCAAGGCACCGTTATCCATCCAGCTGAGATAATTATCATAATGTCTTTTTCCCGCTGTATTTTCCATATATTTTATGACTAAATTGGAAATAAGCGCAGATCTCATTGAGCGAGGAACTTGACAATAATCTGCGACAATCAAGTGACCACCTGGTCGCAAATATTTCCAGCTTTTTTGCAAAATAACATCTCTATCCAACCTATTCTTTTCATGTAGTGCCAAGGAGAGAATAATTGCATCATAACTCTCATCAGTTAATTCTATTTCGGTTGCATTATATGCTAGAAATTGAATGTTCTTAGATTTGTCAGCTTGGGCAAGCATTGCAATGGAGGAATCGACACCACAAAGTTCCATATCATCAGCTGCCATCATCTCTAGTTGCTTACCAGTTCCGCAACAAAGATCTAAAATAGTATGATATCTTCGATGTTTGATAAAAGTTCGAATATTTTTTCGCATTGGGTATAGCACTTTCCCCAAATACGTTTCATAGCGTGAAGCTATATCTGAATAATGATCTTCACTCATGCTTACCAGAAAGGCGTTTGTGGTTGTAAAGACATATTTAGAACTCTACCTTTGATATAGCCATTTTCTGTCATATTTGCAAATAGTTACAATTTTTTATATATCTCGGCATCTAATAATCAAGGCTGCATATCATCGTCCAAATTTGATAATTGCAATCATTGAGGTAATATTTAAAGTGTGAAGGGCAGGTTAAAAGATAAGCCCTCTGAGGTATAGCTACATGAAAATATTTAAAATTATTAATGAACGCCTACAAATATTTAGCGTCATTATTGCGTTACTGAGTGTATGCGGTTGTGCAAGCATAACTCAGCTTGCTAATAATCACTCCACCTGCTTTTCAACCAAATGGCCTCATGAAAGAAGTGATCTGCAGCCAGATCCATCACTGGTGTTTGGTAAATTAAAGAATGGCTTCAGATATGTGCTTAAACATAACCAAGTGCCGCAAGACAGAGTTGCGCTGTATCTCAATGTGCAGGCTGGATCCATACATGAAAAAAAGAACGAAAGAGGCTATGCCCACTATCTTGAGCATATGCTTTTTAATGGATCTACCAATTTTCCTCCAGGAGAATTGATCAGCTATTTTCAGTCCATAGGTATGAGTTTTGGAGCTGATACCAATGCCTATACTACCTACGATGAAACAGTATACAAAATTCAGCTTCCTCAGGGAAATATTGAAAGTATCAAAAAAGGTTTAATCGTGATGTCAGATTATGCCCAAGGTGCCTTACTGCTTGAGTCCGAAGTTGAAAATGAACGTGGGGTGATAATTGCAGAAAAGATAGCAAGAGATTCTGTCAGATTCAGAACGAGTGTTGCAAAAAATAGAATAGCATTTGATGGAACCCTTTTAGCAGAAAGATTGCCTATTGGGGTGGAAAATACCATCAAGAATGCCAACAGCTCTGCCCTAAGATCATTTTATAATAATTGGTATCGCCCTGAAAACATGATATTGGTTGCAGTTGGTGATTTTGAAATTGATAAAGTTGAAAGTGAAATTATCAGCACTTTTGCTCCCATGGCAGGCAGAGATGAAAGACCTCAATGCCCGGATATTGGAGAACTTATCCACGATAATACTCAAACCTTCTACTATTATGAACCAAACACTGGGAGTGTAAAAGTTGCTATAGAGTCATATTGGAACAAAAGCGGGGAAGATGATTCAATCGTACTCCAGCTGAGGAATCTCAAGGAATATCTGGCAACTTCTATATTGAAAAAACGTCTTGACCAAATCGCTAATACAAAGGAGTGGTTTTCCGCTCCTCGAGCATATGCGGGCAATATGCTCGACAGTGTAGGATATTCAGGTTTAGCAGCAATAACTACAGCAGAAAACTGGCAAGACAGTCTTACCGTTCTGGAAAACACTTTGCGGCAGATGCTTAATTTCAGTATCACCGATGATGAACTAGAGATCGCCAAAAAAGAAGTGTTATCCTATTTTGATTCAGAGGCTCTAACTTCTTCGAGTCGCAGGTCTACCAGAATTGCCCAGCAGATAATTGGCAGCCTCAATTCAAATAGAGTCTATCAGTCGCCAGCACAGGAAAAGGAACTCGCAGAAATTCTCATGGAGAATATCAGTGGCTATGATATGCATCAGGTATTGCTGCGTTTGTGGGATCGCCAACATAAATTGATTCAACTATCAGGCAATATCGAATTAAACGGACAAGATCCTGGAAAAGAGATTGAGTTGGTGTATGCCAATGCTGCTCAACAATCAATTAAACCTTACGTCAAGGGTCAAGAAAAGATTTTCCCTTATCTTACAGCACCTGCTCAGCCAGCAAAGCCTTTAAATAAAGTTTCGCATAAAAAAATTGACTCAGAAACATTCACTTACGCCAATGGAGCTGTTCTCAACCTTAAGAAAACTGATTTTAAAAAAAACGAGGTTGATATAATCATTCGCTTTGGACCTGGTAAAAGGACTGAGCCATCAGAAGGTGTAGGTATGATGGCTGAATCTATTGTTAATTCGTCCGGCAGCGGTAAATTAACTTCTGCTGAAATGGCTGACGCTCTTGCTGGAACATCCATTGATTATGATTTTAACATAACTTCATCAGCATTTGTTTTACGCGGTAACTCCCTCACCAGGGATTTCAGTTTACTTATGCAGACTTTGTACACGCTGTATCTTGACCCTGGTATACGAGAAGATGTTTTTCGCAGTAAAAAGAAGCGTTACCAACAAATGTATGAGTCTTTGCAAAGTGATGTCTGGGGTGCTGAAGCTTTATATGTTGATGATTTTTTAAGTGGAGGGAACAAGCTTTACAGTATGGCCTCGTGGCAAGAGGTTGCAGGAATTGAATTTAATCAATTATACAATTGGGTAAAAGCTGGTTTCGATAAGGCGATTCCAGAAATATCCGTGGTGGGTGATTTTAATCGAGATGAAGTTATAGATTTAGTTAACCGTTATTTTGGTTCACTCAAGACAATTCGACAAAAACATAAAAGCCAGAATTTAACATTCTTTCCAGTTGGTAAGAGTCTAGATCTTACTATAACCTCAGAGCTTGATAAGGCCCTGGTGGTATATGGCTGGAAAACAACTGATTTTAGCAATATCAAAACAGTGAGACGGTTACAATTCCTTGCTTCAGTTGTAGAAGAGAGGCTTCGACTAGTAGTCCGTGAAAAACTCGGTGCCTCATATTCTCCTTCTGTTTACAATCATTCCAGTCAAATTATACCTGGCTTTGGTATCATGTACGTAAAAATTATTACCGAAACAAAATATATAGAATCAGTTAGATCTGCAGTAGATCAGGTCGTTGGAGAGTTAACGAATAAGGGAGTAGGGGAGAATGAGGTTCGTCGAGTAAAAGATCCTCTGCTTACCTCACTTAAGGATAGAATTCAAACAAACAGATATTGGCTCAACTCTGTATTGTCAGGTTCTTCTAGCCAACCTGCACGACTTACCTGGCCGACGACACTTATCATGGATAATGCATCAATTACTACAGATGAAATAAATCAGATTGCTAAGAAGTATTTAGATACAGAAAATGCAGCGGTTGTGATCATCAAAGCGGAGAGAAAAAAATGAATCTCCTGAGCAGTTGAAAACTGCTCAGGAGATTCATAATATTGGTGCCTAGGGCGAGAGTCGAACTCGCACGGGCGCAAGGCCCACGGGATTTTAAGTCCCGGGTGTCTACCAATTCCACCACCCAGGCAACGCAGGCGTTACATTTACCATATCAGCGCCAAATTTGTCAATTCTCAAAGTTACCCTCATGCAGAAAGAGTTTCTTTTGTAGGTTTATAGTTTTCTTTTGCATAGATCAGCAATATTCTTAAAACCCTTGGTGCTGAGCATTTTTCATGATGCTATACATATCCCTGACAGCTGTCTCTAGTCCACAGAAAATCGCACGGGAAATTATGGCATGGCCAATGGAAAGTTCATCTATAGTTTCTAAAGCCGCAACCCGCCCGGTATTTTGATAGTCAAGACCATGACCTCCATTAACAATTAGACCAAGCTGATATGCCTCTTCGGCTGCAGAAGCAATGAGACCAAACTCCTTGTCAATCTCAGATTCATCGATGGCATCACAATACCTGCCTGTATGGATTTCTACGAAACGAGCACCAATATCATGGGATGCTTTTAGTTGTGAACTGTCAGGGTCAACAAAGATAGATACGGGAATGCCTGCTTTGTTAAATTTCTTTATAACTTTCGCAAGTTTCTTTTTTTGGGAAACCACATCCAGGCCGCCTTCGGTAGTGAGTTCCTGACGTTTTTCCGGTACCAGCGTAATCATATCAGGATGGACATCTAGTGCTATGTCAATGATTTCTTTATTTGCACCCATCTCAAGATTAAGCTTGGTCTTAACAGTTTTACGGAGGAGGTAGACATCTTCATCCTGAATATGACGCCTGTCTTCACGGAGATGAACGACTATACCGCTTGCTCCGGCAATTTCGCATATAGCTGCTGCCGTTACTGGGTCTGGTTCAGTTCCTCCTCTGGCCTGGCGAACTGTTGCGACATGATCAACATTGATTGCAAGTTGCATAGTTTGATAACCCCTTCTTTTAAGTATTTTTTGTAGTATTTCTTGTTCAAGATTAAACATTTTTTCAGCATCTTGTGAAGATAGTTCATGATCATGTCCAAGCAGGTGGAGAATACCATGAATTAAAAGCCAGCAGAATCTGTGAAAAACGGGCTGATTGAATGCCAGAGCTTCACGGATTGCTGTATCAACTGAAATGATTACATCGCCCAGTTCGTATATGGGTAGCGCAGAAAGATCATTGTCACTTCCATTAGAGAATGGGAAAGAAAGGACATTGGTTGGTTTATCAATGTTGCGATATTTGTGATTTAATTCGCGAATGCCTAGATCATCAGTCAAAAGGATACTGACATTATCGTTGGCAATGCCGAGTTCCTGGAGAATAGAGGCAGTGACATGTCTGATTTTCTGCTCTGGAAAATGAGGGGAAATCTTTGGAAGATTATGTGAGATTGATACTGGCATTGGGTGAGTCAGTTCATTAATTTAGAATTTTGACGTTCATCCAGATTGCATTATTTTACAAGGAGCTCAATGTACGTGGAATAAATCACATCACCAGGTTAACAGTTCTAATAGAAATTAGAATAAAGGATGCCTAGAAATATTAATCGTTTCGAAGATGAAACAGTTATTTTACCTGTAGACCTTTAGCATCATTTTTTATTCTCATAGGCTTGAATAATTTTTTGCACAAGGGGATGGCGAACCACATCTTCCTTGCCAAAACTGCAAAAACGAATACCTTTGATGGTTTTTAGAAGCTTCTTCGCTTCAAGGAGACCGGAATGACGGGGTACAGGTAAGTCTACCTGAGTGGAGTCACCAGTTATTACTGCGAAAGAGTCAAAACCAATTCGGGTGAGAAACATCTTCATTTGCTCACGGGTGGTATTTTGAGCCTCATCAAGGATTACAAAAGCATTAGACAAAGTCCTTCCACGCATAAATGCTAGCGGAGCAATTTCTATAATACCTTTTTCGATGAGGTCAGCACTTCGTTCTGATCCCAGCATATCGTTGAGTGCATCGTGGAGTGGCCTGAGATAAGGATTAACTTTTTGGGCCATATCCCCTGGCAAAAAACCAAGTTTTTCACCAGCCTCAACTGCAGGACGAGTGAGAATAATTGAGCGTACCTGTTTATTCACAAGGGCTGATACAGCCATGGCAACTGCGAGGTAGGTCTTACCGGTTCCTGCTGGTCCAATCCCGAAAACAATATCATTTTGACGGATTGCGTCAATGTAGGTTTTTTGATTCTTTGTTTTCGGCGAAATGACACGGTGTTGGGTAGTTACATACACCTTGTCAAGGAAAATCTTATCAAGCTTAGCTGATGGTGTTGACTCTAGAATGCGCAGGCCAAAAGCAAAATCAGATGAGTAGACTGGATATCCTTTACCAATGATATCGTAAAGCTGCTTGAGCAAGTCACTGATTATTTTAATTTCATGTTCCTGGCCAACTAGATTAACGTCATTCCCACGAACATTGATCTTTACCCCAGTGCCTTTTTCTATGGTCTGTAGATTTTTATTCAGATCTCCAAAAAGAATAGCAGCATTGGTGTTGTCATCAAAATGGAGATCATAGCTCTGTTGCTTTGTCATCCTTACTTTTTGTTGAGTTCCATGTTTATCATCTGCTGAAATCCCTGTATACTTCTATTCTTCAGTAATCTGCCGTTTATGAAAATTGTAGGAGTACCGGTAACTCCAGCTTTTTGCGCATCCTGGACATCGGTATTAATCCTTTGACGAACCTCCACCGATTCCATATCTTTCTTCCACTTGTCAACATCAAGTTCAAGCTTGACTGCAATATTTTCTATTATTTCAACGGTGAGTTTTTCCAGGGCAAAGAGTTCATCGTGAAACTCCCAAAATTTACCTTGCATATCTGCGGCCAGGGCAGCTCGCGCAGCAGGATCTGCAAACTTATGGAATTGCAAAGGCATATTTTTAAATACGACTTTAACGTTTTTTGAATTTTTTTCCTGAACCTGGGCGATGAGAGGTTCGATCTTACGGCAGTAAGGACATTCGAAATCTGTAAAAAGGGCTATGGTTACAGGCGCATCCGCAGGACCTCGGGAGGGTGATCCGGCTGTGTTAATATCACGGACAAAATCAATGGAGAGAGTGGAGAATTTCTTTTTGGTGCTGTCTATGAGGTAAAGCATCTCGGCTCGGGGGGCGATGTCTATGGCGTTTACGCCTTCATCGACAGGTACAGTGCCCTCCAGTTTACCCTGGGAAGTATAAATTAGCACCTTGTGATTCTGGGTCAAAATAAATACATATTTACCATCTAGCGAGTGGACCACATCCAGGGGACTATCAGGGAGCTGCCACTGTTGTTGAATTTTCCACTCCAGGTTTTGGGAAGACCCCTCTACATTGGTCGCACCTTGAGCTGTGCTGATAAAACCAAATGTTATAATTGCAATAAAAATTAGTGTAAATTTATGATTCATAGTAACCCCTGATCCCGTTATTATTTATTTATTTATTCTCTATATAAACTTTGGAAAGTTCAGATAATAGCCACTAAG
>CAZWVC010000138.1:0-10555 GCA_964637245.1 uncultured Desulfocapsaceae bacterium | reverse complement strand
GAATATCTTCTTCTTCGATCTTCCTTGAAATACCAATGTGTTCTGTTAGAGGAATAAAAACTAGGTTTCTACCTGGAAGAGTGATATGGCAAGTTAACCTTGCTCCTTTTGAGCCGATTGGATCTTTGCTTACCTGAACGAGAATATCCTGGCCTTCACTTAGCAGGTCTTCAATATTCATTCCCTGCATTCTGCGAAGATCGCTTTCTGGGAGAATCGACGTGTAGGGCTTTTCCTCAGGATCATTCTCACCGATCAGCATTCTGGTATTGAGTTCATTCTCTGAAAGATAAACATCATCGACATAGAGAAAACCAGTACGCTCAAGGCCAATATTGATAAAAGCTGCTTGCATTCCAGGGAGAACCCTTACGACCTTACCCTTATAAATGTTACCGATAAGCCCTTTTTCAGTCGGTCTCTGGAGATAGAATTCGCTGAGTGTGCTGTTTTCAACTATGGCAACTCTTACTTCATATCTCTTTGAATTTATGAGTATTTCGGTGCTCATTGTACCAATTTATATGAAATGGTGTAATGATTGTTTACGCCCATTTAATTAGTTGCTTGATAAACTGGCTACTATACAGTATTCCAAAGGTAAAAAGCCAGTCGTATTCGTCCAGGTGAGGAAATAGTTAAATGTCAATGCAATCTGTTTCAGTTATCATACCTACCTACAATCGTGCTGCATACCTGCCACGAGCAATTGATTCCATCTGTAAACAAACTTATTTTAATGGCGAGATTATTATTATAGATGACGGTTCAACCGATGAAACGGCAGAAATTGTGGCAAGCCTGCAGGTTGAGCATTCATTAGTCTATATCGAAATGGATAATAGAGGCCCTGCTGCGGCAAGAAATAGAGGAGTTGCTGAAGCTGAACATAAACTGATTGCTTTTCTCGATTCCGATGACCATTGGCACAAAAATAAACTTGCAAAACAACTGAACGCTCTCAATGAAAATAGAGATTTTGCCATATGCCATACCGGTGAAAGATGGTTGCGAAGAGGACAACATCTCAATCAGAAAAAAATACATAAGCCCCAACATGGTAATATTTTTCACCATTGCCTCAAGCTTTGTCAGGTTGGCATGTCCACAGTTGTAATGCGCAAGGATCTATTTAATCATTATGGTGGATTTGACGAGTCGCTGCCGTGCTGTGAAGATTATGAACTGTGGCTGCGCATCAGCAGTAAAAATGATTTTTTGCTTCTCCCTGAACCCCTGATAACCAAAGAAGGGGGAAGAGAAGATCAACTGTCCAGCATATTTAGAGTAGGAATAGATAAATACCGAATATTTGCTCTTGATAAACTGTTAAAGCAGGAAAGCTTAACCCCAGAACAATATAAACTTACCCTTCAAGAACTACAGAGAAAGTGTAGAGTATACGGCAAGGGCTGCATAAAACACGGAAGAGAGTTAGAAGGTGAAAAAATACTTAATATTCCGAATAAATACCTCCTGAAATGACAAATTCACACAATTGGAATGATCCTTCTCACTTTCTTCGCCAATTACATGTGGCAGAGGATGTTGTTGAACTTGACTATGTCCGTGAGATTATCCAAAGGGCAAATCTTCCGGTAAATATTGTGCCACAGGGAAAATTTCCAATAGGAATCGAAGATGATTTTCCTCAAGGTTTGAAAAAGGGAAAACAACATCTCTATCTCTGCCAAAACAAAGGGAATTTTTTTAAGCCTTGCCCCGCCACAACAGCATATCAATGCTGCGATTATCAAGTTCTCAATATTGGCGCAAATTGTCCTATTGATTGTGTATATTGCATCTTACAGGCCTATTTAAATACCCCTTGGATCACCGCCTATGTCAATATCGAGAAAATGTTTGCTGAACTTGACAAAGCGTTACGAGCTGAACCGAAACGTTTTTTTCGAATCGGTACTGGAGAATTTACAGATTCCCTGGCGTTAGAGAGAATTACCGGGATAAGTCAGTTGTTGATTAATTTTTTGGCGGGCTACAGCAATGTTATTCTTGAATTAAAAACCAAAAGTGCTGCCATCGACATGCTGCAACATACCAACCATGCAGGAAGAACCATTTTATCCTGGTCACTCAACAGTCCTGCTATTATGAAATCCGAAGAGATACGGTCTGCAACGCTCAAGCAAAGATT
This sequence comes from uncultured Desulfocapsaceae bacterium, assembly GCA_964637245.1. Lineage (GTDB taxonomy): Bacteria > Desulfobacterota > Desulfobulbia > Desulfobulbales > Desulfocapsaceae > Desulfopila_A. Next base: position 8,400 of record CAZWVC010000138.1, on the reverse strand, counting down.
ACACGCTGCAAGAAAAGCAGCCGAGTGGGGGTATAAGTTAAGTTTTCATTTTGATCCGATAATCTATCACCAAAACTGGCAAGAAGGGTATGGTGAAACTATAAATGAACTTTTTACAACAGTACCAAAAGAATCCATAGTTTGGATTTCCCTCGGATGTCTGCGTTATCTCCCCGCGCTTAAGCCCATCGCTATTTCGAGATTTCCCCATTCCAGGATATTTTTTGAGGAATTTATTACTGGCTTGGATAATAAGGAACGTTATTTTAGAAAACACAGGGAGGAGATGTATACCCATATCGTATCTCTTCTACAGCAGCAAATATCACCGGATACCTGCCTGTATTTGTGTATGGAAAGCGCAGAGATTTGGCAAAAAGTATTTGGTTATTCGCCAGAGCAAAAAGGCGGTATCCCAAAAATGCTGGACATGGCAGCCATTACGGCAACCACTTAATATTAAAACTTGTTCTTTATAATATCTGTAATATACTTTCAGCTGTTTTCGTTTCTAGAACTATTGATTCATCCAAAAGGGAGAATGAAGATGATTAACAAGGCAATACTTATCGGCAACCTGGGAGCAGACCCAGAGATTCGATATACCCAGTCAGGTACTCAGGTTGCAACTTTTCGCCTGGCAACTTCAGAAAGGTGGAAGGGGCAGGATGGACAGATGCAGGAGAACACCGAATGGCACAGAGTTGTAGCTTGGGGAAGGTTAGCAGAAATTTGCGGTGAGTATCTTAATAAAGGTTCAAAGGTATATATAGAAGGTCGAATCCAAACACGAAAATGGCAAGATCAGGATGGAAATGATAAGTATACTACTGAAATTGTCGCACGAGAGATGAAAATGCTTTCACCTCGTGGCGGTGAAGCTGGTAGTAGCGGAGGTTATGGCAGCTCATCAGGTCAAGATTCTTTTCCAGAGCCTCCACCGGGGTATGGCGGAACAGGAGAAGATGTTCCCTTTTAAACCATTAACTTAAGACACTGTTTTGGGGTTATATTTCAAAATAATACAACCTCATCACATGAGATCTTGACGATCACCCTAAGAGACCATATTGTGCAACCATAAGGTTAATATATTGGGTGTTTAGCAAGGTGATCACCATTTTATCCTCTCCTTTTGTTAGTGGGTACGAGCGGGTATGGATTACTACGAGATTTTAGGCTTATCAAAGAAAGCCAGTTCAAGCGATATTAAGAAGGCATATAGGAAACTTGCATTAAAATATCATCCTGACAAGAATCCGGATAATAAGAATGCAGAGACCAGATTTAAAGAAATCAGTGAAGCCTATGCTGTTCTATCCGATCCAGAAAAAAAAGAACAGTATGATACCTATGGATCTACTGATTTTCACAGACGATATTCTCAAGAGGATATTTTTAGGAATTTCGATCTAAACGATATTCTCAGGCAATTCGGCTTTAATAGTGGGCCAAGCCGATCTTCATTCCACACTAATATTCGAGGTGGAGCCTCGAATCCATTTTCCTCTGTCTTTGGTCAAGGAATGGATGGTATGCATAATTGCGGTGCCGGTGGTTGCGGACAAACACCAAAAGGCCAGGATATGGTATACCAACTTTCCGTTACCTTAGATGATGTTATGAACGGAGCCAAAAAAGATATCTCTCTGAGAAAAAACGGAGAAGTCCATAACGTTTCGGTTTCAGTTCCGGCTGGCATCGAAGCTGGAAAAAAGCTACGCCTCAAAGGCAAGGGTGGGTCTGCACCAGCAGGAGGAACACCAGGTGATCTCTACCTTAAAGTGGACGTTATGCCACATGATAAGTTCTGCAGAGATGGAGATGACTTAATCATGACAGTCCAGATTAATGTCAGTGAGGCTTGTTTAGGAACCCAGGTTGAAGTATTAACCCTAGAGGGAAAGAGATTTAATGTAAAGGTGCCACCAGGAACTCCGTGTGATGCCAAACTTCGCATCAAAGGCCACGGGTTGCCCCATGGACCGATGGGGGACAGGGGGGATATTTATGTTAAAATAGGTATTAAAGTTCCACCTGAATTAACTGACAAACAAAAAGATCTTATAGAAGAGTTGAGAAACACTGGCATGTGATTAAATCCCCCTGATTCAGATCAAGAGAATCATGTGAAATGAGCAACTGCTATCAGCCATAGCAGCTAACAGATTCCAAACTCTCAGAGATATCAGTAGTTTTTGTCTGCATAGGCCAACCATCCACCAGCGGCAACTAGATCCCTGTCAAATTCATTTAGCAAAAAGCTGCATTGGATAATATCCTTTTTCGTGTTATCCATCTTGGCAATCACTTTTTGCTCAGTAAGGTCTACGCTTATATGTACACCTTCTTCCAGGTTTAAAATCGTATCAATATCACCCTTGGAAAGTTCAATTGCTAATATACCGCAATTGAACATATTCTGGCGGAAAATTCGAGCAAAGCTCTCTGCTATAATAACGTTAATGTCATTTACTTCAAAAGCCCATACAGCATGCTCGCGGGATGAACCGCATCCAAAATTAGTCCTGGTGACAACTACCCTGGCACCCTTCACCTGCAGCGAATGGTTATCAAAAGCTTTGCCATCAAAGAGCAGATCTTCCAATAGGTGGGGTCTCAGTGCTAATTTAGTATTCTCAGTTAGATATTTGGCTGGAATAATCTCATCGGTATTGATGTCGTTTCTATCCAGAAAAATGGAGGGGCCGCCGAAAGTTTTCATATTCTCCTCATCCTAAATATTGAGCAAAGTGCGCGGGTCAGTGATTTTTCCTGTCACAGCGGCTGCTGCTGCTGAAAAAGGACTCATAAGATGGACCATCCCACCTTTACCCATACGACCGTTGAAATTTCTATTTGTTGTCGATGCACAAACTTCGCCTTCTGCCAAAACTCCAGAACTCATGCCCAGGCAGGCCCCGCATGTTGGATTAAGAACGCAAAACCCCGCATCCAAAAATATTTTTATAATTCCCTCTTCTAAAGCCTTACTATAAATGAGCGGTGTAGCAGGGGTAACAATACCACGAACACCCTCAGCGAGCGTTCTGCCCTTAAGTATTTTAGCCGCATCGCGAAGATCTTCTATTCTGCCGTTAGTACACGAACCAATATAGACTTGATCGATTTCGGTATTCTTCACCGTCTCAATGTCAACTACTTGATCTGGCTTATATTTTACAGTAACCTGTGGGACTAATTCAGATACATTTAATTCAATGGTGTCTTCGTATAGCGCATCTTCATCTGAGTGCCACTTAGTAAAATCGTTTATAGCATCATCTATGGTATTGAAATCATTTTGAATAAACGGCCAAAGATATTCAGCTGTGACCCTATCAGGCAGGCATATGCCGCTGGTAGCTCCAGCTTCCACAGCCATATTGCACAACGTCATTCGCTCAGACATATTGAATGAGTCGATAGTACTGCCCACAAATTCAATAATTTTATCGGTTCCGCCATTTACTGTGATTCTTTTAATTATTGTTAGAATTACGTCTTTTGCAGCAACACCTCGCTGCAGCTCACCATGAATAACAACACGTAAAGTTCTGGGAGTGCGAAAAGAGCATACACCTTTATACATTCCGACTTCAAGATCGGTAGTGCCAACACCTGCGGCAAAAGCACCAAATGCACCATGGGTGCAGGTATGGGAATCACCCATTATCACGGTATAGCCTGGACGAATAAAACCTTTTTCAGGAAAAAGAGCATGACAGACCCCATTGGCACCAATATCAAAAAAATCTTTAATTCCATGACGTCTAGCCCAATCTCGCATAATTTTACCTTGTGTGGCTGTCTTGGAATCTTTTGCAGGTGTAACATGATCGATAACGGCTTTAATCTTGTCCGGGTCAAACACTGAATCCATTCCCTTTTCCACTAAATCCATAATGGCAATGGGTGTGGTTATCTCATGACACATGACCACATCAAGATCAAGAATCATATTATCAGGTGTAGGTTTATCTCGAAGATGAGCTTGAAATATTTTTTCTGCAATGGTTTTTCCCATTGTATTACTCCAATTTTTTAGCTTTTTCTACTCGCCTAGCTGTGATTAACAGGTGAGGGGAGTAATTCTGCTCAAGTATTCCTCTCAAAAAACTGAATATTGCGAAGGGGTGTCAATCTACACCAATACTTCATTGATTGCCAAGTTAATTTATCTACCCAATTTTCCTTTCGGTATATCGCGATAAAGACCTAACATTCGACAATAAATTGAAAAATAAATAGTTAATAGGATATTATATTTATAAATATTTGATAGTTAAGGGTGAGTTTCTAAGATTCATTAGTGCATCTTGTTAATAAGAAATATTAAAAAAAACATTTAAAAAACTTGACTTCTTCTTTTTTTTATATAGGCATTAAAAACTCATGTAACTCTTTTTTTTACTGATCTGTGTATAATATTAATACAAATTCTTAGCCGATTTTCTCTATCACCTACTTTCTTAATTCACCAAATAACTTAGGTTAATCTCTGTATTTTCTGTACATTAACGCCCCATGAAATGGGTAAAAGCTCATTATATTTTGTCTTCTTTAGTTGAGAATATTTCTCATTTAGAAGTTCAAGTTTTAGACTTTAGCACACTTCCTTGACTGTGGATCTCGTCCTTTGATAAGCTATTAGTGGGTTAGGTGATTTTTTTCATAGCACATGAAATTAATCATCAGGTTTAAGGTTGGCAGCGAAATTGCTGTCGTTATTAAGGAGGTTTTTAGTATGACAGATCGTGTACAAGGTAAAGTAAAGTGGTTTAATGCAAGTAAAGGTTATGGATTTTTGGAAAGGCCCAATGGAGAGGCAGATGTCTTTGTGCATTTCAGTGCCATCCAAGGCGAAGGATTTAGAAGTTTAGAGGAAGGCGAGAATGTAGAATTTTCTGTTGCTAAGACAGATAAAGGATTACAAGCTGAAAACGTCGCAAAAACGAATTAAAACTCATATACTTTAAGATCCTTAAGGCTCATTGCTCCATGGCAATGAGCCTTTTTTTTATCCTCTTTCTTTTCATTTGAATTTCTGGTAATCATCCCTACTTTGTTTAACCTTACAAAATAACAGGATATGAGCAGGATGAACCGAAAGCACCTAAGTCTAGAATCACTCGAAAAAACCGAAATACTTGGCAAGCTCCTGGGGGAAATAGCAGAAAGAGGAGATATCCTTAGCCTTAACGGTGATCTGGGTGCCGGTAAAACAACGTTGACCCAAGCTATTGCCCATGGTCTTGGGGTTGCCGATGAGTATTACGTTACCAGTCCTTCATTTAATATTTTTCACGAATATCCTGGTCGTTTTCCTCTCTACCATATGGACTTTTATCGTCTAAATGATGGTAACGATGTACTTGAGATGGGCTTGGATGAGTATTTCTATAAAAGTGGTCTAGTTGTGATTGAATGGGCAGAAAAAGCAGCCGATATTCTTCCAGATAGTTGTCTTTTTCTATCTTTAGTCGTTAAAAATCAAGATTGTCGTGAGCTGACAATCTTTTACGATGATGATTACTGGTATGAGAGAGTAGATATAATACTATCAAAATTATCAGAGTATAAATAATGGATGTATTTGTTGCACGCCAACCAATTTTTGATAGAGAAAAAAACCTCTATGCTTATGAACTTCTTTTTCGCACTGGTATTACAAATTGTTTTCCAGATATTGATGGTGATACTGCAACAACCAGTCTTTTGTCATCTTCCTTTTTTACCGTTGGAATAGATAAAATAGCATCAGGAAAAATAGCTTTTATTAATTTTACAGGTGAACTCATACGCCGCGGTACTCCGCATCTCTTTCCCCATGAAAAACTCATGGTTGAAATTCTGGAAGATGTAGAACCAGATCTTGAAATAATCAATGCTTGTAAGTCACTGAAAGAAGGTGGTTATGAATTGGCTTTAGATGATTTTGTCTATTCAAAAAAATACCACGAATTATTGGAAATTTGTGACATTATCAAAATAGACTTTCATGGTTGTCCAGTAGAGCAGGTCAAAGAAATGGTCGCTTCACTGGAAATATATAAATGTCGGCTCCTTGCCGAGAAAATTGAAACTTATGAAGAGTATGATACAGCTATCTCTCTAGGATTTGACTTTTTCCAAGGATACTTTTTTTCCAGGCCAGAAATACTTCAAAACAAGGATCTCTCTGCATCGCAATTGACCATGATGCAACTTATAGCACAGGTGAATAATGAAGAATTTGATGTAAATTCCCTCGAAAAAATCGTCACTCAGGATGTATCCATTTCCTATAAACTTATCAATTACCTCAATTCATCCAGTTTTAGCAGATCCCAACCGCTATCTTCTATAAAAGAAGCAATTAGTTTTTTAGGTGAAGACGGTTTCAAGCTTTTTGTCTCATTGATTGCAACAAGTAAATTGGCCCAAAATAAACCAGGAGAACTTATTCGTTATTCGATAATCCGTGCCAAATTTTTAGAGCTCATTGGCAAAGAAATCAAGATAAACAGTAGTGAACTTTTCTTGCTCGGTTTGTTTTCCCTTATTGATGCCATGCTAGATAAAAGTATGGAAGATATTTTAAGTAAGCTGCCGTTGTCTACTAATATTATATCTGCTCTACAGCACAGAAATGGAGACCTATTTGTATACTTACGGTTGCTAGAAACTTATGAATCCGGTAATTGGGTAGCTTTTAAATATGCACTAAAAAAAACAGGAATAGAAAGTGAGAAATTAGTCAAATTTTATATTGAATCACTTAACTGGGCCGAATCATTTGGAAAGCTGGATAATGAGCAGATCCACTGACTTTTTCCTGAACACAACTAGACCTTCACGCTATTATAACTTTTGCCTTACACCTGAGACTATTAACATTATGAAAAACAAAAAAATCACTTTCTCCGACTGCTTAAAACATTTCACAACCGACCAGGATAAAGCCATCACTCCTGAGGAGACGATTACGCGGTTCTATCAAAAATTAGAGAATCTCGACCTCAACATACTCAGTGAAGTAAAACGTATTGATAACGGTAGGTTGGATATTCCTGTTTACTTCAGCGTATGTGGAGAAGATGCTGTTGATATCATAGGAACAAAGAAGCAAATGGGGAAAGGATCATCTCCGGAGCAGGCCAAGGCATCTGCCTGCATGGAACTTGCTGAACGTTTTTCATTCTTTTCTTTCAAGAAAAACGATACCAACTTTATTACAGGCGATTACGAAGCAATGCGGCTGCAAGGGTATCCGGTTATGGATATCAAGTACCTCATTGAATCCGTCCATGACACAAAAACCCCCTCAGAAACCCTGGAGAAACTGCTTGAGGGAATTCCTATGCAGTGGACATGGGCAACCAACATTACCCAAAATGAGGAAGTTCTCATCCCATTCTCCTGGTTTTATGCCATCAACGAATTCAATGGTCCATCTGCTGGAAATACCTATGAGGAAGCTGCCATTCAAGGTATCTGCGAAATTGTTGAAAGACATGTCTGTTCAGTAGTAACTCAACAAAAGCTAGCAACGCCACTAATTGATCCTACGAGTGTAAAAGACCCGGTAGCAAAAAGACTAATAGATAAATTCAGCGATAATGGCATCGAACTCTATCTCAACGATTTTTCACTGGATACTGGAATCTGCACAGTGGCTGCGTTAGCAATAGACAGATCGACTTTTCCCAAAGGCAGTGAAATAGTCTATACAGCAGGGACAACACCAGGAGCAGAAAAAGCTATTATTCGTGCTATAACGGAAGTTGCTCAACTGGCAGGGGATTTCAATTCTAATTCCAACTATGTAGCCTCAGGGCTTCCCAAACCTCTCACCATGGATGAGGTACAATATATAACCCACCCAGGAAAAAATATTACTATTGCTGAGATGAATGACCTTGCTGATGATAACCTCAAAGTAGAGGTGGAAAATTGCACTGCAGCACTTCAGAAGATCGGAATGGATATTTTTATGATCGATGTAACCCATGAAGTGCTACAAATACCAGCCTTTTATACTGTAATTCCTGGGGCCCATTTCCGCGAAAGATCCATGATCCAGTCTGTAGGTTTATTTGCTGCTAAATTAATGGTGGAAAACGAAAGTAATCCACACATCCTTGCAAACAAACTAGACAGCATGAGTCATCTCATGCCAGATTCATACTTCATAGATTTCTACCGAGGCAGGAACTTATTCGAACTTGATCAGTTTGAAGAGGCTATAGTAAATTTTAATTCATCACTTGGTCTCAATCCAGAAAAGGAAGATTTACCCTATATTTACTCGTATTTAGGCAACAGTTTATCAAAACTCGAAAAGTATGATGAAGCTATAGAAGCCTTGAACAAAGGATGCGCAGAAGATGATGAACGGCCTGATCTATACAATTTACT
>CAZWVC010000137.1:0-10563 GCA_964637245.1 uncultured Desulfocapsaceae bacterium | reverse complement strand
AATTAAGGTTCTTCCTCTGATACTTGACTGGCTCTTTGCCAAGATTCCAGATTTGCTACCCGAACGGGTCACAATCCTGGTTGGTGGAGGCCTGCATCCCCCAGTTGACCATGAAACGCTTGAACGGCTTGTTCCTCCAAAAGTTGTACAGGGATGCCGGGTGTTGGCTCATGATGCAATGAAAGATCAAATGGTAGAGTATGGGGTTACCAAACGGGGAACTCCAGTACTTGTGAACAGTGCCTTTGCAGCCGCTGATTATAAAATTGTTGTGGGACAGATCGATCCACACCAGTTTGTTGGTTTTACCGGTGGGGCAAAAGGAGTTGTTATTGGTTGCGGAGGTGAGGCAACCATTGAGCATAACCACAGCCTGATGTTTCATGACAATGCACGGGTTGGTGTTCTTGACGGTAACCCGGTTCGTGAAGATTTAAATGAAGCAGGGGAGATGATAGGCGTTGATCTTTCGATTAATTTCGTGATGGCACCAAACAAAGATATAGTTCGGGTTTTGGTCGGCCGCCCTCTGGATACACTTCGAGAAGGGGCACAGAGTTGTGCTGAGCTGTATGGTGTCGCGATCAATGATTCCTATGACATCGTGGTTGCCAGCTGCGGTGGTTACCCGAAGGATATCTGTCTTTATCAGGCCCAAAAGGGGCTTAATCTTGCCTCCCAAGCGGTAAAACCGGGCGGTAATATTCTGCTGCTTGCCGCTTCCCCTCAAGGTGTGGGAGATGATGTCTACTTTGACTACGTTTCTCAATTTACCAGTCCTGAAGAGGTGCTGGCCGATTTTAGAAAACAGGGCTTCAGAATGGGTGCCCACAAAGCGTATCTTTTCGGGCGAACGTTGAGCAAGTTTGATGTCGCGGTTTGCTCAGAGCTTGATCCAGGTGTTTTGCAGAAGTGTCATCTTCGCGCTGCTGAGCCTTCTGAAGTTATTAATGAATGGGTGGCAAATTTTGACGGCAAACCGAGGATTGGGATTATACCAAATGCGAACACCACCTATTTTTATAAAAATGAGCAATAATAAGATTCTGGTATCTGTTATATCTCATTGGAACAACATAAAAAAAAGACATTTTCAATGACAAATAACAGAGACCCGAGTTTTTGGAAACAGATAACAGGAAAAAAAGTAGTACGGAAGCGAAACAAAGCCGGAATTCCGGCATACGAGTAGACAGATTCAATGCTGTATCGCTCGTTTGACCCATTATTATTTACTTATGTAGGAGGTATACATGGTACCTGATTTTTTAGTACACGAAGCTGCGGATGGAGTTGGCGTAGTGGTTGTTGAAGGTCTGCAGGCAGACCAAGAGATCAACGGCTGGGTTATGAAAGAGGATGAAACCGTTAAAGTCAAAATTTTAAATGACATTCCAATCGGTCATAAGGTTGCTCTTCAAGATTTTGAGGTTGGCGATACTGTCATCAAGTATAACACAGATATCGGAAAGGTTGTTGCTCCGATAAAGAAAGGCGAACATCTTCACGTTCACAACGTTAAAACAAAGAGGTGGTAACAGATGGAAAATACATTTTTTGGATATCGTCGTGAAAATGGTCGAGTAGGCGTTCGTAACCATGTTGTCATCCTTCCGCTGGATGATTTATCAAATTCAGCATGTGAAGCGGTCGCCAATAACGTTAAAGGCACACTGGCTATTCCTCATGCCTATGGTCGACTGCAGTTCGGAGAAGATCTGGATTTGCATTTCCGTACCCTGATTGGTGCCGGCTCCAACCCGAATGTGGCTGCTGTCATTGTAATTGGCATCGAACCAGTGTGGACTGATCGTATTGTGCAGGGAATTGCAAAGACCGGAAAACCGGTAGCAGGATTTGCAATTGAGAAAAATGGTGACTTCAACACTATCTGTGCTGCATCCAATAAAGCCAAGGAGTTCATGCACGCTGCTAGTGAGATTCAGCGTGAACAATGTGATATCAGTGAACTATGGGTTTCCACCAAGTGCGGTGAGTCAGACACCACTTCCGGGATTGCAACAAACCCAACTGTTGGTAATGCCTACGATAAACTCTATGATAAAGGCAACACTCTGCTCTTTGGTGAAACCACGGAATTAACCGGTGGTGAGCATCTTGTACTGGAACGCTGCGCTAATGATGAGGTTCGAAAGGACTTCCAGTTCTACTTCGACCGCTATGCCAAAGTTGTTGACGATCACAAAACAAGTGATCTGTCGGATTCTCAGCCAACCAAAGGAAATATCGAAGGTGGTCTGACCACAATAGAAGAGAAAGCGCTTGGCAATATTCAGAAAATCGGTACCAAGCCTCCTGTAGTTGGTTGTCTTGAAAAAGCTGTAGAACCAAGCGGTCCCGGCCTCTGGTTCCAGGATTCATCATCAGCCGCAGCAGAGCAGGTCACGCTTTGTGCTGCATCAGGATTTGTGGTTCATTTTTTCCCAACGGGCCAGGGAAATATTATCGGCAACCCAATCCTGCCAGTTATCAAATTATGTTCCAATCCACGTACCCTGAGGACCATGTCAGAGCATTTTGATGTTGATGTATCTGGATTGGTACGCCGCGAGATGGACCTTGACCAAGCTGGTGACAAACTGCTTGACATGATGGTTCGCACCGCCAACGGTCGTTTGACTGCTGCGGAAGTACTTGGTCATCGTGAGTTTATCATGACCAAGCTGTACGAAAGCGCATAGATGTAATTTGCTTGTTACTCTTGAGGATTACTTGCAATCCTCAAGAGTAGTTCGTTAAATCATTGAATAGGGTGCATTGCTGTAACAAGCTATTAAATCACTCAACAACGGGGAGGGATGGATAAAAATGGTTTTAAATAAACGATATATGATCGCATTGGTAGGTGTGGCAATTTTTTCAATTTTTGCTTCAGTCGCTTCAGCCCAGGACTATCCGGGTAAAGCTGTAAATTATGTGATACCATTTGGTCCAGGCGGAGAATCTGATATTACCGCCCGTCACCAACAACCTTTTTTCAAAAAACTGTTTGGTCAGGATCTGATCATTTCATACAAACCAGGTGGTGGTGGTGCTGTTGGTTGGGCACAGTTGAACAAGATGAAAGGTGATGGCTATAACATTATCGGCATCAACCTTCCGCATATTATTATCAAGCCGCAACAAAAAGATGTTGGTTTTAAGACCGAAGATATCACCGGTGTATTCATGTTTCATTACACACCGGATGCTATTGTCGTTAATAACGATAGTGAATTCAAGACTCTTGCAGAGATGATCGATTATGCCAAGAAAAATCCAGGCAAATTGACTTTTTCTGGATCTGGAAAAGGAACGGCTAATCATCTTGCCCAGCTTCGGTTCGACAAGATGGCTGGTATAAAGACAACCTACGTAGCATTTAAAGGAACCGGGAAAGCGGTCGCTGCTCTACTTGGCAAGCAGGTAAGGGCAGAGTGGGGATATACCTCTGTTGGGGCGAAGCAGGAGGGAAAAGTTCGTATGCTCGCCGTAGCAATGGATGAACGTCATCCGAAGTTCCCAGACGTTCCAACATTTAAAGAACTTGGATTTGATCTGGTATCGGGTGCCTACCGCGGTATAGCCGTACCGAAATCAACTCCAGAACCAATTCGCCAGCAACTCTCGAAAATGATCGGTGAGATTAATGCTGATCCAGAATTCCGCTCGCGCATGGAGAATGACGGTATGGCACTGCTTGATGTGGATTACCAGGGATATCCAGCTTTTATTAAAAAGATGGAAGACATCTATCTTAAGGCTGCACGTGAAGCCAACATTATCAAGTAGTAACCGAATTAACTAAGAAGGACAGATTAAAGACTAATTTCACTGTTAAATACATACCTCCCTATAAAGATTTGCTGCACAAAAAATGCAATTTTTTTAGGGAGGTTGGAATCCATGAATTACAGCTATTTTTCAAACGGATTCCACCAAAATATCAATGAAATAGCATAGAACAGAATGATCAAGGGGAGCTCTGGACATGCCTGGAATTGAATATCTTATCGCTGCTCTTACACCATTTCATATAATGCTGGCGCTTTTCGGTGTCGTAGCAGGTACAGTGATAGGATCACTTCCCGGGCTTACCGCCACAATGGCAGTAGCTGTACTCGTGCCAATCACTTTTTCCATGGAACCAGGATCTGCGTTGATCCTGATGGGGGCAATTTACACAGGGGCGATTTATGGTGGAGCGTATGCTGCTATTCTGCTCAACACCCCGGGAACTCCTTCTGCTATAGCAACAACCTTCGACGGTTTTCCCATGGCCAAAAAAGGCCATGGTGACCTTGCCGTATCACTGGCCTGTTTTGCATCGGTCACTGGTGGCCTTGTTGGTGCTACCTTTCTGCTTTTGTTATCTCCGCCACTGGCCGAGGTAGCTCTGGCTTTTGGACCCGTAGAATATTTCTGGCTTGCCGTCTTTGGTCTCACTCTGATCTCTGCACTTTCAGAAGGAAATTTGCTTAAAGGGCTTATAGGAGCCTGCTTTGGATTGCTGCTGGCATGCGTCGGAATAGCTGAGATCAGTGCCGATGTTCGCTTTACCTTTGGCAGTCAGGTTCTGCTCGGTGGCATTGAAACCGTTTCAGCCTTGATCGGTCTCTATTGTGTACCGGTATTGATTGACCTTGTTGCTACCCCGGATAAACATTTAAAAGTTACTCATGAGCCTCGCGGATTCCGGTTCCTTGAAGCACTGACCATGTCCTGGAAATTAAAGCTAAGTGTCTTGAGAAGTTCAGTGATTGGTACGCTGGTTGGGATCCTGCCTGGCGCAGGGGGGTCGATAGCCGGGCTGGTTGCTTACTCAGAGGCGCGAAGGACCAGTAAAAACAGTAAAAACTTTGGCAAAGGTGAGCCTGAAGGGATCATGGCTACTGAATCGGCCAATAACGCAACTGTTGGTGGTGGTTTCATTCCAACACTTGTACTCGGGATCCCTGGAACACCGCCTGACGCTGTAATTCTTGGCGCACTTATGATTCAGGGGGTTAAAACGGGACCCAGCCTTTTCACAGAGGGGGGTTCTATTGTTTATACCTTTATTTATGGGTTATTTCTCGCAACAGTGCTGATGCTGCCAGTTGGCCTAGTTATTGGCCGTTATGCTTATAAAACTATTATTACCGTGCCGAAAGCTATGCTGGTACCCTCAGTAGCTTTCATGACGATGATTGGTACCTATGCTATCCGCAACAGCATATCTGACATGATCATCATGATTCTGCTCGGTGTTGTGGGTTGGGTATTAAATCGCTTTGGCTTCAGTCCTTCTCCAATTGTTCTTGGATTGATTTTAGGGCGTATTGCCGAACAGGGTTTTGTGCAGGCGTGGACGATTGGGGCAGCGACCGATGAACTCTTCAAGATGTTTTTTGGTCGACCTATCAGCCTGGCCATTATCGCTTTTATTCTGCTGTCTCTTTTCTATCCGCTGATCAGATCACGTTGGTCAAAATTAAGTTTAGGGGGAAGCGAATGAAAGATAACAATCAAATAAAAACATCGAGTGATCTCGGCGGAACAGTTATGTGCTGCCTTTTCATTCTGCTCGCAGCAGTTTCCCTTTGGGATACGACAAACATGATGGATTCCGATTCATATGTGTTTCCGCGCGCTATTGCCATATCCCTGATAATTTTCAGTTTAACGCTCATAATCTGGAACCTGACGCATCCAGTTGTTGAAAAACAACAGCAACAAAAGGAGTCTACTCCTCGTCGTATACTCCTGGTAGCCCTGATGCTATTGAGTTGTTTAATCATGCCCTGGCTTGGTTTCCTGCTTTCAGGGGCTATCACATTTGGGTTACTGATGCTGATATCGATGTATCACGAGTGGACTCTCAAGAACCGAATTGTTTACCCACTGATAGCCATAGCTATTGTGGTGGGTTTTTATACTCTCTTCAGTAAACTCCTACTGGTACCACTTCCGGTAGGTCTGTTTTTTGAGTGAGTGTAAAGGAAAGTAAACAGATTGTTAAAACTTTAAATGTAATGAAATAACAAAAATATAAACAGTATTAGAACAGATATTTCGATTTAATTTTCTATAAAAAGACACACGATTACAAATTAATAGGCTGACACCTGATAACGCATTAGTTAATTCAGCCGAATTTACAGGAAATACTAAGCAGTAAGATGGAGGAGTTATGGCAAATGGTTATAACGGAAAAATCCTTACAGTGGATTTATCCAATAAGACGCACGAAATAAGAGAGCCTGGGGATCGATGGTATCGTACCTACTTCGGTGGGACGGGTATAATCGCTCACACGCTGCTCACCGAAGTATCTCCTGAGGTTGACCCGCTGGGACCAGAGAACGTAATGGTATTTGCTTGCAGCGTGGTCACCGGAGCACCGCTGTCAGGTTTCAATCGGTATTCAGTTGGTGCAAAATCACCATTGACCGGAGGTTTTGCCCGAACAGAAGCAGCCGGTTACTGGGGACCTGAGCTGAAATTTGCAGGATTTGATGCAATTATTATCAAAGGAAAAGCGGATACACCGGTATATCTCTGGATCAAAGACGGTCAGGTTGAAATCCGTGATGCAGAAGATCTTTGGGGATTAGATAACTGGGAAACCCTAGAGAAGATAAGGGAAACTGCCGGTGATTCAAAGGTGCGGGCGGTGAGCATTGGACCAGCAGGTGAAAAGTTAGTTTCATATGCCTGTTTACAGACAGATCTCGAGCATTTTAACGGACGTACCGGCATGGGTGCCGTCATGGGCTCAAAAAACCTCAAGGCAATTGCCGTAAGAGGTACCAGCAAACTGAGCATGGCTGATCCGGAAAAGGTCAAGGAGATTGCCAAATGGCATCGACAGCGTATTAAAGAACATCCGCCAAACGTAGGACTCCATAAGGTAGGAACTCCTGGTCTTGTGCAGGGTGTCAATGCTGCCGGTTTCTTTCCAACGCGAAACTTTAACGAGGGGCAATTTGAAGGGGCGGAGAAACTCGCTGCAGAGGTGTATCATGACACCATCTTTCATTCACGCGGCACCTGCTATCAATGTACCGTCGCCTGTAAGCGTAGGGTTGCATCAGACGATGAAACCTATCCACTCGACAAAAGATTCGGTGGCCCGGAATATGAAACAATCGCTGCATTCGGCTCAATGTTGGCAATTGATAACCTACCGGCTGTTGCCTATGCCAACCAGCTGTGTAATCTGCTCGGGCTTGACACAATCTCAACCGGTTGTGTGATCGCCTTTGCAATGGAATGCTTCGAAAAAGGAATCCTTACCACAGAAGATACCGATGGTAGATCAATAAACTGGGGCGATGAGGAGGTTATGATCTGGCTGATCAGGCAAATCGCTGCCAAAGAAGGCATTGGCGAGGTTTTGAGCCTTGGTGTCAAGGAGGCTGCCGAGAAGATAGGTCGAGGTGCAGAGCGCTATGCCTTTCATATAAAAGGACAGGAGCTTGGTTTGCATGACGGTCGTGGAAAAACCGGCATGGGTCTGGGTTTTGCCCTTGGTGTTACCGGTGGCGATCATATTGAAACACCTCATGATGTTGCCTTTGTAGGTGAGGGAATCAGCAAGTTGTACCCAATGGGGCTGCTTGACCCAGTTGATCCATTGAAGACCGACGCGGCAAAAGTCAAATTCTTCTATATTGGTCAGAAAGCCTGGGGAATCAACAATCTGCTTGGGCTCTGCAATTTCTGCTCGGTGCCGATTCATGCTTTGACCTTTGCCAAATTGGTGGAAGTCGTACATGCCATAACCGGGTGGGATACAAGTCTGTATGAAATTGTAAACGGTGTTGACCGTGCTAATACAATGGCACGTATCTTCAATAACCGTTGCGGATTTACCCCTGATGATGACACGCTCATTCGCAGGTGGTTTGAAAAGATGCCAGACGGACCACTCAAAGGGGCTCGCTTTAATCCCGATGAATTTCGCGGTTGGGTAGAGCTGTATTATCAAATGAGCGGTTGGGATTCTGAAGGGAAACCAACCAAAGGAAAGCTGGTTGAGCTGAGCCTGGATTGGCTTCCTGAAATGGACGAATAACGTGGAAATTTAAGAAATACTGAATCAGCTGTCCCCCATTGCGGGACAGCGAGGTACTTGTTGCCTTCTCGTTGGAAGAACAGGCAGCTTTATAGAGAATAAAAATTGGAGGTTTGTGATGACTATTGGTTTTGTAGGCGTTGGCCTGATGGGGGGGCCATTGGCTCGTAACCTCATCAGAGCGGGAAAAGAGGTTTTGGTTTTTGACCTTAGCGAAGATGCGGTAAAGAAGACTCTTGAAGCAGGCAGCACTGGAAAAGCTGCGACTGCACTGGGTGATCTTTCAGGCTGTGACATTGTATTCACAAGTCTGCCAATGCCCCAGCATATTAAGGGTGTCATGCTTGGGGATGAGGGTCTGCTGGCAATCATGAAAAGTGGAGCAATTCATGTGGAATTGAGCACCATTGATCCAGAGACTTCTCTTGAGTTAAGAGATGCAGCAGGAGCTAATGGGATCAAGTTCCTGCAGTGTACATTAGGCAAGACCCCTGCCCATGCAGAGAAAGCTGAGGAGCCAATGTTCATCGGCGGTGATAAAGAGGTGTATGAGCAACTCAGTGATCTCTGGCCGGTGATTGGTGAGCCAGCATATTACATGGGTGGTGTAGAAGCTTCATGTGCTGTTAAACTCATTAGCAATATGGTGGGTATGGCAAACCTTGCTGTCATGGCTGAGGGGATACGCGCTGGTGAAAAAGCAGGGATTGAGAAGAAATTGCTTATTGAACTGCTGCAGGATACCGGAGCCAGGAGCTTCCAGATGGATGTTCGTGGACCATGGATAGCTGAAGGAGATTTTAATAACCGTTTTGGTCTCGATCTGGCACTGAAAGATGTCCGGCTCGGCTGTGAAATGGCCCGGGCCTGGGGCCTTGATCTGAAAGCCATGGAAGCGGTGCTCGATCTCTACAAAAAGGCCTCGGAGGCAGGCTTTGGCAAGGAAGACTGCAATGCGGTCTTCAAAGCAATTTAACCGTAAACAGCCATGTTCCCAATTCTAACGGTAACGTGGCAAGGCGGATATTACGATGGAAAACGTTGATAATAAAAACTACTCAACCAAAGGGTCCAAAATTGCAATCATTTTGTCTGCCATCTCGTTTGTCATTTACATGTTAAACATCGTGGTGGGCAAAGCCAACATCGTCTATGAGATGAACTTGATTCAGGTTGGTCCCATAACTGAGTTTCTTATCCTTCTATTTTCTTCAACAACCTTCATTGTGGCTGCATTGCTGCAAGAACAAACCTGGAAGTCAAACCATGAACCACACACTCAATAGGAGAACTAGCATGGAAGAGCACACCCAGAAAAACGAAGTCAAATCCAAAGATCGCAGACGTTTTATGGAAATGAGCGCCAAATTCGGCTTTACTGCCGCAGTGATCGCCCTCGGTAACGGGTTCCTGTGGAACAAGGAAGCGGTTGCCATGACCGCAAACGAGGAGAAAGATCGTCAGAAAAACGCCAAGTTTACGATGAATGTGGCTACTGCATACATCCTAGGGGCATCACGGTCCTATCCGATCGTGCAGCTTGATTTCAAGGAAAACGTTCAGAATTGTACCAACGGCCAGATCTATGTGAAACTCGCCCCGGGTGGACAGCTTGGTGCTGGTAGTGCCCTTGTTACGAAAGTTCAATCAGGTACAATCCAGGCTGCTCAGCATTCCATTTCCAACTTTGCCCCGTTCGCACCCGCGGCTGATGTTATCAACATCCCATACATGTGTGGTGAAAACCAGCAATTCATCAACCTGGTCACTTCGGAAGCCTGGAAGAAGGAGATCAATCCGAAGATCGAGGCCAAGGGTTTCAAGGCCCTCTGGTATGTCAATATCGATCCACGCACCTGCGCCATCCGTCAGGGAGTCGACGGGCCGATCAAAACTCCTGACCAGCTCCAGGGCATAAAATTCCGCGTTCCGGGATCGAAAATCCTTCAGCAGTTTTACCGGCTGCTCGGCGCCAACCCGACCCCGGTCGCCTGGGGTGAGACCTCCTCGGCTATCAAGCAGGGCGTTGCCGATGCCTTGGATCCTGCCGTCGGAGCCCTTTACGTCTTCGGTTTCAAAGAAATCCTCTCCTGGGTTACCTTCAACGCCGCTGTCCCTGATGCCCAGGTCTATTCCTGTAATCTGAAGTGGTTTAATAGTCTTCCCAAAGATGTTCAGGAAGGAGTTGAGTTCGCAAGCGACATAACCTTTCGGCAAAACCTCGCAAAAGTACCGGCAGCACGGGCCTTCTCCATGGCTGAAATGGCCAAGGCAGGTGTGCAGTTTTATGCCCCGACTCCGGAAGAGAAGGAACAGTGGGTGGCTAAGGCTGGAGCACAGTTACCGGCTTGGGACGACATCAAGAAGGAACTGCTCGGCTCGGTCGATAAATTCGACAAGCTGCAGGAAGCAGCCAATAACTTCAACGGCTACTATGTTCATGATGTAAAAGCATGATGATGGCAGGGGGTTGTCACATTCTGGCCACCCCCGGTAAACCATAA
>CAZWVC010000136.1:0-10577 GCA_964637245.1 uncultured Desulfocapsaceae bacterium | reverse complement strand
AATTTTAATAATCTCCTCCTTCCAATTATCCGACACCCTTACTTGAAGAAAGAGAAGAAATATTTCGTTTATTAGACGTACCAGTTCTTCAAAAAGATAAACCCGCTCCAGTATCATACCTTCTGTTTCCTCGGGATTGTTGCCAGAGTCACCCTCTGTACCTGCTGTCTTGGGCAACTTAACATTGCGAAATTCCATCATGGCAGCTGCCAAGGTAAAATTCCACTCATGCTCCATATGAACGAGCTGGATCCGAGCCTGTTCCAGTTTCTTCCCCATAAGAAGGCCAGTGCGCGCTTCCTGCAGCTCGGTCTGTAGGCCGCTGCAGATCAGCTTCTCATTTGTTTCACCCTCACCATATTCAAGAAGCATGTGTTTTTCAAAAACAACAATTATATCACCATGGCCAGGCAAAAGAACACTACCGCCGCGTTCCTCGCTCTTCCACCACAACCAGGTTAAAAAATCCTGGCCTAAAAACCTTTTTTCATCTATTAAATCGACTAAATCCATTCTCTTTTCAACTCCATCCAATGCCAATTTGCCTTGCTATACAAAAATCTCCGGACCAATTTGGGCTAGCTGTTCCGCACCTTCTTTATCGAGAAGATGCTCTGCAGTAATGTAGGGAATCTGTTGCATTAACAACAAACCAAAAGTCTCCTTAAAAAAATCTTCCAGCTGGGCCTGGGCTTTTTTATTGGTGGAAAAGAAAAGCAGGGTTGAATCAGCAAGGCTCCAGCAGAGATCATATACCACAGGTACTGGCATGGCTTTGCGCATCAGTTCCGTCTGGATTCTTTCCTTAATTTCCATTTTCATGGCCTTACCAATTTTAGGCAGTTGCCTCTCCTTCTTTATCCGCTCTTCTTCCTTGGCACAAAACTTCTTTAAGATTGCCTGCGATACCTTCCGCTCATCAATTCGTAAACTAAGGGTCACGTAGTCACCGTTGGCATAGGAGCCATATTCAAATTCTGCATCAAACATATTGGTCACCGATACCCAGCCAATGGAGTATTCGTCATAGGTATCGTCAATATCTTGAAAGGAAAATGCTGCGACCCTCTCAGCAATATAGTCCCAGATGTTTTCTGGTAGGTCACCTTCAACACCAAAACGGACAAAACTTGCAGCTCCGCTTAAAAATCCCATAATACTATTCTCAATTAATATATTTAACAGACATAATGATATAATATCGCTATACGAGCAAAAGAGTGTACTCTATCACTCAGTTTCGTCAGCTACAACGTTTTTCCTTGAAAAGCACAAATTCAAGCTTAATTACAATTAAAGATCACTTCAATGTGGTACATATTCTCTATTCTCAGAAACCCTTGACTATGTATATCTTGAGTGATAAAAATTAAGCATACAGCATATTTTTCTTGACACTTTTTTGTCTACTTTGTATATAGCATTCCCTTACGGGTCGTTAACTCAGTCGGTAGAGTATCTGCCTTTTAAGCAGAGAGTCGTTGGTTCGAGCCCAACACGACCCACCAAAGAATGATCCTGTCCCCATCGTCTAGTCAGGTCCAGGACACCGGCCTTTCACGCCGGCAACAGGGGTTCAAATCCCCTTGGGGACGCCAGATAAAGAAGCGGTTATCGTCGACTCGATAACCGCTTTTCTTTTATAATATCACTCCCCACTACTCACCGATAATTTTCACCAATACCCTCTTTTTTCTTCTTCCATCAAACTCACCGTAAAATATCCGCTCCCATGTGCCAAAATCTAGTTTTCCTTCGGTAATTGCCACAACCACCTCTCTTCCCATAATCTGCCTCTTCAGGTGAGCATCGGCATTATCCTCATAGCCATTATGGCGATACTGCTCTACCGGTGCATGTGGAGCGAGTTTCTCTAACCACACCTCATAGTCATGGTGCAGACCGGACTCATCATCGTTGATAAAAACACTTGCGGTAATATGCATGGCATTGACGAGCACCAAGCCTTCCTGCACCCCACTCTCTCGCAGGCAATCCTCAACAGTGGGAGTAATATTGATAAAACCACGCCTGGTAGGCACCTCGAACCAGAGTTCTTTTCTATAACTTTTCAATTTAAGCCTCTCTCTGTTAAACGAATTGATTTCATACAGTGTTACTGATTTTTCTCATAATACTAGAAGTCTACAACAATTCATGAGGCCAAGCAACTTTACTAGAAGTGAATTCGAGTTGTGAAAGATTACTCTATCCTACTTTATTGCTTTCCTGTCTTTGCAGACCTTGGCTACGATTTCAAAGAAAACCTACCAGAAGGAGAGGCACTTGCTACACTCACACTTTTCGACACAATGACACACCTGTCAGTAAACATTCATAATTTCAATAAATCGAACACATTTTAATAGCTATTTCCTATTGGACAAATTGTTATTTTCTATTTATTAAAACGATCACAGTGATTCCGCGTAACCGAGATAGTCCTGTCTATCGAGGAATCAACATAATTCTGTAACCCCCTAATTCACAATTAGCTGCAGAGCAGATCCCTTTTCAATACAAGAGGAAAACAGATAAATGAAAAGAAACCGCAAAATACTCATTGTGTGTCATTGTCTGCTTAACGCTAATGCCAAGATACCTCCCCTTGCATCGGTTCAAGGCGTTTTCACCGATGTGATAATGCCCAGTATTAACGAAGGCTGTGGCCTATTCCAGTTACCATGCCCTGAGACCTCCTATCTCGGCATGTATCGCTGGGGCATGACACGGGAACAATACGACATCCCAGCATTTCGCTCTCATTGCCGGAAAATCCTTGAAATACCAATTGATCAGCTCGAGAGTTTCAAACAAGCAGACTATGAGTTCACAGGGCTTATCGGGATGGACCACAGCCCCAACTGCGGAGTGAATCACACCTGCAAGGGATACCGGGGAGGTGAAATCACTTCATGTCATATAGTCCAGCAGCAGATCGACTCTCTTCACTCTATGGAAGGTAAAGGCATTTTTATGGAAGAACTTCTTACGCTGCTTCAACAAAAAGGCATATACCCTGAACTGAAAGCAGTGAGCGAAAACGCGTCTAACGCAATAATATAAAAACAGCATAAAGGAGAAAGCGATGAACAAGTGGATTTCAGCATTCCTGGCATTAAGCCTCATACTCGGAGCCCCATCGGCCGCACTTTCCGAAGATTCTTGGAACAGAGTAAAAGAAAAGGGAAAGATGGTTGTCGGTCTCTGCGCTCAGTACCCGCCTTTTGAATCTAAGAATGAAAAATCCGGTGAGCTTGAAGGGTTCGATGTGGATCTTGGTAAGGCCATTGGTGACACACTTGGTGTTAAAACAGAATTTGTCGATGCTGAGTGGCAGGGACTTCTGGGTGGTTTGCAGAAAGGAGATTACGACATCCTCATAACCTGTATGTCAAAGTCTGAAACCAGGGGCAAGAATGTCAGTTTCAGTGATGTCTACTTTAAGCTTCCAGATGTCATTGTTGTCAGAAAGGATGAAAAAAACATCAAGAGTTTCGCTGACCTGAATGAGAGAACGATCGGTGTTCAGCTGGGAACCGGCAGTGAACAGCTCGCTGACAAATTAAAGGATACCTTTCGTGAAATCAAACGCTACAATTACAACCCCGAGGCTTTTACAGACCTGAAATTCAAGCGTATCGACGCTGTAATCGTCGGATATGCCTACGCCGTCAACCAAATTAAGGCCGATCCCGCCTACAAAGTTATCGGCAAACCCCTCGCCGAGGCAGAAATTGTCATGGTTATGCCGAATGGAGCCAATGATCTGACCGCTAAAATCAACGAAGCTCTGGTAAGTGTCCGTAATGAAGGATTCTACCAGCAGATATATGACAAGTGGCTTGCCGTTGAATAGTACAGCAGGAATTTATCGTCAATGGACGGTTTCAAAGTATCGATACTCATCGACGCCCTTCCCTTTTTAATGCAGGGTTTGGTGATGACCATCAAAATTTCCTCAGGGGCTTTTGTCCTCGCCCTGCTTATTGGTTCAGCAGTCGGTGTAGCCAGATCTGAGTCAAAAACAGCCAGGTTTCTCCTGTCACCTTACGTTGAGGTGTTCAGGGGGACACCATTGCTCATCCAATTGTTCTTTATCTATTACGGTCTTCCATCCATCGGCATCACCATGGACAGCATCACCGCAGGTGTACTCGGCCTGGGGTTGAACGGCGGGGCCTATATATCTGAAATCGTCAGAGGATCTATGTTTTCTGTGGAAAAGGGGCAACACGAGGCCGCTGCTTCCCTTGGACTCTCCTGGGCACAAGGCATGATACATGTCATTATCCCCCAGGCGATTCGTGTGGCTCTTCCTCCATTGGTCAATGCTTTTTCATCACTTCTCAAAGACTCCTCCCTAGTGTCAGTTCTTGCAATCACTGAGCTTACACGAGTGAGTCAGCTCATATACACCCGAACATTCCGCGCGTTTGAAGTATACCTTGCCGTGGGCATCCTCTACTTCTGCATAATCTTCGCGGTATCGGTTCTCTCAAAACAAATGGAGGATAAACTAGATGCAGCAAAAAATATTTGATTCTGGGTATAAAACCAGTCAATCCACACCTCAAATTTCTGTTAACCAAGGTGCGACACAAGTCATGGTATTATGTAGTTCGGAAAAGCTGGGTAAAGGAGATGATATACTGGGCAGGAAGATAATGATTAATTTTCTCCGTACTTTCAAGGAAATGGGAGACGAGCTTGAACGGTTTGTTTTTGTTAACAGCGGCGTTAAGCTGACAGTCAAGGGCTCAGAGATCTTCAGCGAGCTGAAAGACTACGAAGTAGCAAGAAGAAAGATTCTGGTCTGCACCACCTGTCTCAAACACTTCAATCTTCTTGATGAGGAACGAGTCGGCGAGACGACCAATATGCTTGACATTGTCAGTTCCATGCAGCTTGCCGACAAGATAATTACTGTTTAGCCATGACTTCAGACTCATCAAATTGATTTTCCACCTCACTTTGATATTCTTTCCATCGTGAAATCTGACATTGAAACTCAACGTTCAAATTCAAAAAAAGTGGCCACCTGAAAGTTTATAGAGTGAGATTTCCTGCGGTTTCCTGCTCATGTAGCAACCAGATATGCTCCTGTATTTCATACTGTTTCTTTTGCGCTTGCCAGGCGGCTGGCTTAGCTGCAGTTTCTTGCATTTATCTTATCTTTCTGTGTTATTATAGTTTTGTAGAGAGATAATTGCTGAACAACATGCGATCAATAATCTACTAACCTTTTTGGCAAGGCAATTTATAGCCAAGATTGTTTTGAGCACCCCGGCGTGCAGCAGTCGCTGGAGAAACAATGTCTCCAGTTTATAACAGATTATGTTGCTGTGCGACGACTATTGTGAAGAAATCTTCAGAGTAACGTTGATTTTGAGTATCAACAAAAGGGGTAAACTCCTTCTTTGAACAGGTAATTTGTCATTTTATTTTAGGCAGTTACCGTCCCGGAAATTACAAAAGGTGTGTGTAGTTAAATATGCATAGTTTTTACCAAACAAAGGCATTCCTAAACACCGCTTTCATTCAGACACTCCTCTACTATTGAGGTTATTTAAATAAAAAATCTTCTTGGGGGCACCTCAAGCCAAAGCTCATTTTGTAACTCTACGTAGTAACCTCTCCGCACGTAGATATTCAACACGATACTTTCTTGATATCTTCTAAAATACCATTTCATGTCAGGTACTTACCCGCACATCACCTGTCAGATTAAATAGTTTAATCCAAAATTTTATATAAATATAGTTATTCACTCGAGAGAGTACTGCCCCACTAGCCTCATTTTCCAATCTCTGTCACTTGTTTCTCTTCTAAAAATGTTCCAGCTTTTCTGGTTGGGATCGCTATGTGGAAAATCAGTAAGATAATGTAGTCCTCTCGACTCTTTTCTATGCAATGCTGCCTCAATAATCATCACTGCTACCAAACTAATATTTCGCAATTCAATCATATTGGCGGTCACATAATAATCGTGATAGTGCTGTTCAATCTCCCTGAGAACATCACCCACACGCTCCATTGCCAACTCTAAACGCTTGTTATTTCTGACAATTCCAACATAATTCCACATGGTTCGACGAATAATATCCCAATTATGATTTATTAATATTTCTTCATCAAGGCTTGTTGCTTCACCTGCCGACCAAGGATCAACTTCAGGGTGTTTCTTCTTCAGTATTTCAGCTTTATTTGCTGCACAATATTTATATGACCGCTCGGCAAAAACAACAGCCTCCAAAAGAGAATTCGATGCCAGTCGGTTACCACCATGCAAACCTGTATTTGCAGATTCTCCCAAAACAAACAAGTTAGGTACACTACTTCTCCCAAATTCATCAACAACAACCCCTCCGCACATGTAGTGTGCTGCTGGAACGACAGGTATCGGATCCCTGGATATGTTCAAACCAAACTCACGACATTTTTCAAATATTGTAGGGAACCTTCTTTCCAGAAAAACATCACTCTTTTTTGAAATATCAAGATAAACACAATCTAAGCCTCTCTCCTTCATTTCTTGATCTATAGCCCTGGCTACGGCATCGCGGGTCGCTAGTTCACCTCTGGGATCGTATTTGTCCATAAATCTATTGCCTTCAAAATCTACCAACACGCCACCTTCACCCCGAACAGCCTCTGAAATAAGAAAGTTTTTTGCTCTAGGGTGGTAGAGACAAGTCGGATGAAACTGGACAAACTCCATGTTTGTAACTTTTGCTCCAGCTCTAAATGCCATTGCCACACCGTCCCCTGTTGATATATCAGGGTTACTCGTGTAGAGATAAACCTTTCCACACCCACCTGTGCATATCGTTGTTGTCTTTGCTCTATAGGGTTTAACCTTCCCGTTTTTCTCCAACACATAAGCTCCTACACATTCCACCACCTCACCTGGTCCATCGCCCTCACTCAAGAGCAAATCTATTGCTGCATGATTTTCTAGAACAACAATATTCTTGTTATTTTTTACCGAATCAAGAAGTGCTCGCTCAATCTCTCGTCCAGTCAAGTCATAACTATGTGCTACTCTTCGGTGTGAGTGCCCACCTTCTTTTCCTAGATCCAACTCACCACTACTCTTATCCCGAACGAAATCAACGCCAAGGTTTACAAGATCTTTAATTCTCCCAGGGCCCTGGTCCACCACCATCTTCACAACTTCAGGTTCGCAAAGCCCAGCACCGGAACTAAGAGTATCCTCAAGATGGGCACCCTTTGAATCACCTTTTGACAACACCGCAGCTATTCCTCCTTGAGCAAGGTTCGTTGCAGAATCAACCTGTTCTTTTTTAGTAACAACTACCACGGTACCCAAGTCAGCAACTCGCAAAGCATATGACAACCCTGCGATCCCCGACCCTATAATTAAAAAATCAGCATCCATTTCTTCTCCTTATTGTTTCACGTGAAACAACATTATGGTGTAAACATCAAATTCGTTATAGCGATACTCAAAAAAAAACAAGTATATTTTTCGATTTCTATAAAAAAACATTAAAAACAGAAAAACCTAGGGGTTTTGTTAAACTTTATGTTGTTAGGTTCTTAACAATTGTTTAAAAAAAGTGAAATAGAAATTCTGGATATATGGAGGTCGAGCGAATGGGAACCAGAAAGGGGAAGATAATAGCTGTTGCTAATCAAAAAGGGGGCGTCGGTAAAACCACCTCGTCCGTAAATATTGCGGCAGCATTGGCAACTAAAAGAAAAAAAGTACTAATTGTTGACTCAGACCCTCAGGGAAACGCCTCCAGTGGTGTTGGATTAGGGCCACAATCCCGAACAAAACATCTCTACCACGCCTTTACGGGTGACACACCCGTTGCCGACATTCTCTGTAATACTGGGTTAAATAACCTTAAGATTCTACCCTCGAGCATCGATTTAGTTGCCACTGAGATTGAACTTGTCTCAACAAAGGGTAGGGAGAGGGTTCTTCATGAATTGTTGAAGGGGGTTAAAGATGACTTTGATTATGTTTTTATTGACTGCCCTCCCTCTCTTGGTTTATTAACCGTTAATGCTTTAACGGCTGCCGATTCTGTTCTAATACCACTGCAATGTGAATACTTCGCGATGGAGGGACTGGCACAGTTGATTACCACAATACGTTCAGTGAAAAAAAGTTATAATAAAAACCTTTTTATCGAAGGTCTCCTGTTGACGATGTATGACAAAAGAAACAGGCTTACTTTTCAGGTGGCAGAAAAAATTAATGAACACTTTGATAAACAAGTTTATAAAACGGTAATTCCACGGAACGTGCGTTTAAGTGAGTGCCCAAGCCATGGTAAAACTATCATAGAATATGACACCCAATCTACAGGGGCCGTGGCTTATAATAAACTTGCAAATGAATTCTTGAGACATCAGAGGTAAGTTGTGACAATACAAAAAGGATTAGGACAGGGTGTTGGGGTTCTCTTTTCTACCGAAGAAGAGGATGAGCTCTATTTCGAATGTAATGTGGACAGCATTACTGCAAATCAATTTCAGCCACGAAGAAATTTTAATGAAAAGAATCTTTCTGAGTTGGCAGATTCCATAAAAGAACATGGTATTCTTCAGCCGCTTGTTGTTCGTCGACTTGACGGATCAAATAGCTATGAACTCGTCGCCGGTGAAAGAAGGTTTCGGGCATCAAAAATGCTGGGTCTGGCAACCGTCCCAGTAATCGTGCGAAATATTGAAGACGAAAATTCTCTACTTGAGTTAGCGCTCATCGAGAACATACAACGAACCGATCTCAATCCTGTGGAAGAGGCAGAAGCATATCAAAAGTTGATCAATAGATTTTCTTACACCCAGGAAGAGGCTTCAAAAAAACTTGGCAAAAGCCGATCTTCAGTCGCTAACATACTGAGATTACTGAACCTTCCTGACTTTATTAAAAAAGATTTAGTCGAGGGGCTGCTTTCTGAGGGTCATGCACGCCCATTACTCCGTCTTACTGATGATATATCAGCCATTAAAGAGGTTAGAGACCAGATTGTTTCGAAAAAACTTTCCGTTAGGCAAACAGAGTTGTTGGTCAGGAAACTTTTAAACAAACCTACTTCTCGTCCTATGAAAAAGGAGGAAGAAACCAACGAAATCCCGTCTTCCTACTGTTCAACACTCGTTAATCAGCTTACAAATACACTTCACTCTAAGGTGTCCATCATTCAAAATGGATCCCGTGGGAAAATCGAGATTGAATATTATTCACTTGATGATCTAGAGAGAGTTATTGGAGTGGTGGTCAATGATTAGCAGATCATTTACCATCTATTTAAACCGACAATTTATAATTTTACTTTTAACTATGTCATTGAAAAAAAATTTTTTTTGCTCGATTTCAATATGTTTTTTAATTTTTTTCACCTGGTCTTTTTCTTTTGCCGAGATGTTAAGTGTCAACTCTGACTCTGTTAATCTACGCTCTGGACCTGGCACAAACTATGATGTTAAATGGGAATATGGCAAGGGTTTTCCCTTACAGGTGGTAACAAAAAAAGGTGACTGGGTTAAGGTCAGCGATTTTGAAAAAGATTCAGGCTGGATCTATAAACCCTTGCTAACTCGTAAAGGGCATATGATTGTAAAAGTTTTTAAAAACCAGAATAAAAAAGTTAATATCCGAAGTGGCCCAGGGACAAAATTTAAGATCGTGGGGAAAGCCTATTACGGAGTGGTTTTTGAAACAGTTGAGCAAAAAAATGGCTGGGCGAGAATTAAGCACGAAACCGGCCTTGTGGGCTGGGTAAAACGTTCTCTTATTTGGGGCTTTTAAATAAGTGGCGGAGAGAGAGGGATTCGAACCCTCGGTGGAAGTTTCCCCCCACACTCGCTTAGCAGGCGAGCACCATCAGCCAGCTCGGTCATCTCTCCATTAATGTGGCGGAGGGAGTAGGATTCGAACCCACGGTACTTTCGTACAACGGTTTTCAAGACCGCCGCCTTAAACCACTCGGCCATCCCTCCGGTTATCAGACAGAGTTCTTGTAACACCTCTTTTGTTTCTTGTCAATAAGTGCGACGATTACAGATGTTTTTTTAAACATGTTTTCACATTTTTGTAATGTTTTGTGGTCAAAACTTCTAAATATGTTAATTTGTGCAAACACCTAACTTTAATATATGGTTTTTACTTTATGGTAAAAAATAGCGATATAGAAGCTGAATTACAAGACCTTACCACCCTCTACGATATAACTAGAGAACTTGCTTCATCGGGGGACCTCTCTGAATGCTTGGAAAAATCCATGGAGATCCTTTCTGCCTCGAAAGAGATGGAGAACGGAACTGTCTCCATCGTTAACCCGGTTACCGGCAAACTTGAGATTGAAGTGGCCTTTGGCATAACCGCAGATGGTCGACGAAGAGGTAAGTATAAGATAGGTGAAGGCATAACGGGCAGGGTGGTGGCAACGGGGGAACCAATTATTGTGCCTCATATTGCAGAAGAACCTCTTTTTTTAAATAGAACCAGGTCACGTGGTGATATAAAAAATCAAAACAGATCCTTTCTTTGTGTCCCAATCAAAGATGGCAAACAAGTTATAGGTGCTCTCTCAATT
>CAZWVC010000135.1:0-10678 GCA_964637245.1 uncultured Desulfocapsaceae bacterium | reverse complement strand
GACAATTTGACTTTCTTTTAGCTGGTGACATACAATTATATATGCGTTTCTTAGAAGTGTGGTTTTGTCTGCGTGCACCACTGTATCGACTTATAGTGTCATACAATAAGTGAAAATCAGCTTTCATCATTGACCATCAAAGATCCTGCAAGGAGGTATTTATGCCAGTTCATGTAGTCATTAAACGAAAGTTCAGAATGAACCAGCCCGATGAGTTAATTCCTTTTTTAGCAGAGCTAACTGAACGTGCAAAAGAGCAGCCTGGCTATGTTTCCTCCGCCACGTTGCAAAGTCTGGAAGATCCGGAAAACTACTTGGTGATAAGCATATGGGATACGGAGGAAGACTGGCAAAGGTGGTTTATGAGCGAGGAACGCAGGGACCTGCAGGGCAAGGTAGACAGCTTAATTGGTGAGAGAACATTTTATGAGCTATTTAGACCTGTGATTTGATTTAAACAGAAATCTGCCCCTATTTCTCATAAACATTATGTCAATTTAGCTGTAGTTTTTTGATACCATTCTTTAAACAAACTGGTTGTGTTTTTCAAATTTACATACTGTTCATGTGAAATACGGGCGAGGGTCACGCAACTTTAGTCAAGCTGGTAAATCATATTTTCTGCTTTGAGTTAAGCAGAATTTTACAATACCGTTTATCGCTACCTGCTCCTTATCTTTTCAAACTCCACTACACCTGCAAAGGTATTTTTACATCAATACTTTTTTCTACTGAAAAATAGATTTAAAGAGCATGCACATTTAGCTAGAGGTGTTATGTGTGCTCGATTTAACTCTTTTTTGATGTAATTGTCTGAAAAGTTGAAATCTGCCTCTTTATTTTTGTGGTCTTACATTTCGGGCAGCTGTAATTTTTTTTCTCGTATTCAGCAAGACTCATTACCAAAGTAAAAGTATGATCACATTCCTCACAAATAAATTCGTATACGGGCATTAGTAATCTCCTTCAAAGTTTTCAACATAACCTGCTGCTTTTCTAACACAGCATCCGGCCGGATTTAAAATCGCTTATTTACGAAATCCGAAGAAAAAACGGCTGCAATTTAGCTCAAAAGAAAAAGTAAAACTAACTCCTCTTTTTAATTTTAGGTGATGAACCAAAAAACTGTCAAGGAGGGGAAATGATTAGATGGAATATTAGCTCTATTTCTTCAATTTCACGCGAATACTCTTTAATTTATCTTGAGCTATTTCCCCAACGAGGAATATACTGCAACTCTTTTGGTTGACAGTGGTATTCTTCATTTTTACACCCGAATGGTATACGTAAACTTGTAAACGAAGAAAAAATTCAATCCAGATTATGCGATACATTTTCATAGCCCTCCTCTCCGCCCTGCTCTTTGGAGCATCCACCCCCATTGGTAAAATACTGCTGGAGAACCTACCCCCATTTCAACTCGCCGGGTTACTCTATCTTGGCGCGGCTTTTGGAGTACTCCCTTTTTCGATTAAAAAAGGGTCACGACTCATGCTGAAAAAAGTGGATAAACACAACCTCATTAGACTGATCGGAGCCATAATTCTGGGGGGAACAATAGGACCAGTACTTCTGCTTTTCGGGCTGCAGATGGCCCCTGCAGCTTCCGTTGCCATGTGGCTCAATCTGGAGCTTGTTGCCACCGCTATTCTCGGTTTCATCCTATTTAAGGACAATTTAGGCTTCTTTGGCTGGCTCGGTGTAGCAGGAACGGTTATTGCCTCGGTAATGCTCTCCTGGAATGAGGGCAACGTAGGATTCTACGCCTTATTTCTCGTCACTGCCGCAAGCATCTGCTGGGGCTTTGACAATCACCTGACTGCCATGATCGACGGCATCACGCCAAATCAAAGTACCTTTTGGAAAGGCTTGATTGCCGGATTTGTCAACTTGTTCATCGGTTTTCTGTATGAACCTATTAGTCCAAATATGCTGCTGATTTCTGCAGCTATTGTTGTCGGTGTTTTTGCCTATGGCTTCAGTATTAGTCTCTACATCCTGGCTGCCCAGAATATCGGAGCAACTAGAAGTCAAATGGTATTCGCCAGCGCACCGTTTTTTGGCGTGATTTTGTCTTTACTCCTCCTGAAAGAGAGGCTTTCTGCGGAGCAAATTACCGCCGCCACTGTCTTGATAATCTCACTGGTCATTTTATTTCGTGACCGTCATTCACACCACCACGAACATGCCCCACAGAACCACAACCACAGTCATCGCCATGACGATATGCATCATCTTCACCCCCATGATGATAGCGAATCAACAGCTAACCATACTCATTGGCATAAGCATAAAGCTGGCACGCACAGCCACCCTCACTGGCCCGACGTGCATCACCGTCATAAGCATGACTGAAACACAATAATCTTATTGTATAAGATGATTCCACCTGTGATGGCACACTCCTGCCTAACCCGGATATTTCATGAATAATTCAATGATCATAGATAAAACCACTTTATTTCAATACATTATGAGTAGTGCAAAGGCAATCTCTGACGGGACAAAGTGTTTTTTCTACTATTGACAGAATTATTCACCCCTCGGGCGAGCCTGAAAGGCCCATGGCCTTAGTTAGCGAGGGTTCGCGGTAGAAAACTACAGCTTAACCCTCGATGCCTTGGCCATATACCTTTCAGACTCGTGAAGTATCCGGGCTAAAGAAATGGCTCAAGCCAAATTGACAAAATTTTCATGAGAAATTCGAGCTAGTTAGACTGCGTCTTGTGCAGTTTAAGTGTTATCCATGAAGCTCATTTGGTCGCATCAGGTTTTCTTCCATATGCCGTAACTCATCAATTCCCGAAACAACTATCTCGGGATCAGGCTCAAGCTCTTCATCCGCCAATTTATCTTTATACTCCAGATTGCTCAGCAAATGTTTAATACAGTTTATCCGAGCAAACTTTTTATTGTCAGAACGAATGATTGTCCATGGAGCAACTGTTCTATTTGTTTCTGAGAGCATCTGGAATTTTCGAATTGAATATTGATCCCAATATTGCTGTGCAAGATTATCAACATCTGAAATTTTGTAATGTTTGAGGGGGTCTGTTTTTCTGGAATCAAAGCGTTCTTTCTGGACCTTCTTCGATACCGAAAAATAAAATTTAAATAACTTGATGCCATCCTTGACGAGAAGCTCTTCAAGCATTGGTGCATCTTTTAAAAATCGTTTGTTCTGCTCATCTGTGCAAAAATTCATCACCGGTTCAACCATTGCACGGTTGTACCAGCTTCGATCAAAGAGTACGATCTCACCTGCCGAGGGCAATTGGGATGTATAACGTTGAAAATACCATTGAGTTTTTTCAGTTTCATTAGGTTGTGTAAGAGCTACAACGCGGGCAACTCGAGGGTTTAGGTGCTCGATAAATCGTTTTATTGTGCCACCTTTTCCAGCAGCATCCCTCCCTTCAAAAATTGCTAATACTCTTTCACCACTGATCTTCATATGAAGTTGGAGTTTCATGAGCTCTATCTGCAGCTTCTTGAGTTCTTTTTCATATTCAAGATGCCAGTCTTTAACCCAGACAGCTACCCTATCCTTTGATTTTTTTTGATCCATGTTCTTTAGTGTAGATCCTTCAGAAAGCTTAACTTTTTCTGTCATGGCCGGGTCCTTTTTACACCTATTCATATGATAAATGATAGAATAATTCTCAAAAGCAGGAGGTAAAAACCAGAGTTTGATCTTAAGATCATCTTACCTAAGTATACCCTGTGGGAACCAGTAAATAAAGTGATCAGAGAAATGGCTTGACTCCATAAGGGTGCAGAAGCCGCAATTTGTCCTGGTAACATTTAAGTAGAGTCATGATTAGAATAGAATATAACAAACGCTCTAATATCCTCTC
This sequence comes from uncultured Desulfocapsaceae bacterium, assembly GCA_964637245.1. Taxonomy (GTDB): domain Bacteria; phylum Desulfobacterota; class Desulfobulbia; order Desulfobulbales; family Desulfocapsaceae; genus Desulfopila_A. The sequence goes on along the minus strand of CAZWVC010000135.1, from coordinate 6,821 downwards.
ATTTTCTATTACGAATCAAGGTATGGGCAAGCTCTATGAAAAGGTTTAAAAGCATTCTCTATATTATCGAATCAACCTCTGTGGTCCCCAAAGTGATGGAAAAAGTGCAGGCACTTGCCCACTTAAATAAAGCAAAAGTGCACATCGCAGTCCTGCATGAGCCCATGCCTTCTCACTTTGTCAGTTCCACAAGCTTTCTTAAACGAATGGAAGAGTTGAGACTTCATTTTAAGGAAGAGCATGAAGAGTTTTTACACAACGCTATGCACGATAAGGGATGGCATGATATCAACCTCAACGGTTCGATAATATCAGGTATTGGATTTGTAGAAATAATTAAGCGTGTTCTCAAAGAAAACCATGATCTGATAATTATTGAGGAGCCAACCCTCACACGCATAAAAATAAATCAACTTGCGATGAAGCTGGTAAGAAAATGTCCCTGCCCTGTCTGGATAATTCGCTCTCAACCCGATTTAAAGATTAATAACATTCTCGCGGCAGTAGATCTCCAGGAAGGTGAAAAGAGTTACAAGCTTAATGCCAAAATAGTCCAACTGGCTAGCTCCCTCGCTCAAAGGGAAAAGGGCTTTTGCCATTATTTACATGTCTATCGCCTGGAGTTCGAATCAGCCCTTTCAAGCCCCAGGTTCAAAATCCCTGATGATGAAATTACCAAGATAAAACAGGAAATATTGAAGAGTCGTCAGACACTCATGAACGAGACATTAGATAATGCAGGAGTTCTTGCAGAAGAGAGCCAGATCATTCTCCGCGAAGGAGATCCGTCAGAGGTAATTAAACGCATCATAGACGATCTTTCCATCGACACACTGGTCATGGGCTCTCTAGCAAAATCTGGCATTCCGGGATTTCTTATCGGTAGCAGAGCTGAAAGCATTCTTAGTCAAATCGAATGCTCTGTATTATCGGTTAAACCAGATGATTTTATCTCCCCAATCACCTTGTGATACAAGAATTTGCTATAGGTTGTCCACATCTGCTTTTAGCCCACTTCCTCTTTGATCCAAATCATCCACTCACCTGTATTTGACAACTATATAAATATCTCGGTAAAATTATGTATATTCAGTTTTGCTAAGTAATCTAATTCAGCAAAGGAGGGGGGGAGATGTATCTAAAACAGAGTGATCTGTTCTGGGGTATGACTCAGGATGCTATTCAGCAAATCACCGATAAAACTGTTAAGCAGGAATATCAGCCGGGAGATGTCGTTTTCAAAGCCGATGACCAGGCCGACTATTTTTATGTGCTGATTAGCGGCAAAGTCAGGATGGAGCTGCAGGGCAGCGGCCACAGCGTTTACAGCAGTGACAAAACCGGCGAGATTTTCGGCTGGTCTGCGTTAATCGGCCGCAGTGATTATTCTACCACGGTGATATGCGAGAAGCCTACCATGACGCTTCAATTTCCCAGGGAACATCTCCATAGCGTGCTGAATAAGGATGCTGACTGTGCGGCAAACTTCTACAAACATTTAGCCAGTGCCCTGGGCAACCGGCTGTTGAAGACTTACGAACTTCTCGAATAAACGCTGCATACAGGAAGAGCAGGCCATGACCAGAGATGAAATTATATACATTCTGCAGAACAGCAAGTTTTTCCGCAACCTGGCGGATGAAAGTATCCGTAAAGTGGCTCCCCTGTGTCGGGAGATCTCTTTCGAATCTGGCGCAGCGGTGTTTAAACAGGGGGATTACGGCGAACATCTTTTCATTATTGTAGAGGGCCAGGTTCATCTGGAGCGCGCCATGAATATAGGCGCCCGCAAGGGTCGGGCACTCATCGATACACTCGGCAAAGGCCGGACCCTGGGGTGTTGGCTTGCTCTGCTGGGTGAGCCCCATGTGTTGATGTCTACTGCAAACTGCCAGAAACCTTCTCTTCTGCTGATGATCAATGGTCAGGACCTGCGGCGGATGATGACGGAAAATATCGGCTTTGGCTTCGACATCATGGAACGCCTATGCTTTCTACTGAGTGATCGCATTCAGGCCGCCTACGGTGCCCTGGACCGACTTTGATAGGATGATCCCGCATTCTTCATGGCCCAAAATGGAAAGTAAACTTAACGATGAACATCGCACCGCTCTGAAAGAGGCCCGCATTGCTCTGCAGACCTACAAGCCCCAACGGCGTTTTCTGATACCTGCTCTGCAGGCTGTGCAGGGGATTCTTTCCTTTCTACCAACACAAGCCATTGAAATGGTTGCTGACCAGCTGAACTTGTCGCCCACTGAAGTCTACGGAGTCGCCACGTTTTACAACCAGTTCCGCTTCAAGCCGCCGGGTCGCCACCCCGTTCGCGTTTGTCTGGGCACGGCCTGCCATGTCAAAGGCGGTGAAATAATTCTGGAACACTTCGAACGCAAACTCGATATTCATGCAGGCGAAACAACTCCCGATCTCGAGTTCAGCATAGACCGGGTGGCCTGCGTGGGATGTTGTTCGCTAGCACCAGTGACCCTGATGGGCGATACTCTCCACGGCCACATGATGACCACCAAGGTGGACGGGCTCATCCTGCGCATTCAAATAGATAAGGAAAAAAAGGCAAGAGAACTACAGCAAAATGAATGCCAATAACCAAAAATCTCCACCTGATGTGTGGCAATGCCTCAAGGATGATGGAGAAATACGTCATCGGCAGAAGGCCACAGACAGTTCCATCCAGATCATCATTGGTCTGGCCACCTGCGGTATTGCCGCTGGTGGGCTGGAAACCAGGGATACCTTTATTCAAGCCCTGGACCAGGCCGGGCTTAAGGCTCGCATCCAGACTGTGGGCTGCACAGGCCACTGCTACGCCGAGCCGGTGGTAATTATAAACCATCCCGATTCGGGTTTTCCACCCCTGTTCTACCATGAAGTCAACCCCGGCAAGGCAAACATGCTGGTCCGCAGTTTTCTCCTGAACGGCGATCCCTGCCTGGAGCATGTCATGGGTGCTATGGAAGCCAACGAACTGCTGCCGGTAGTGCACGATTTTGCCCGCTTCAACCAGGAGACGCGGATCGTCATGGAAAAATGTGGCCGGATCGATCCGGAATCGCTCGATGAATATCTCGTCGAAGGTGGTTATCAAGCCCTGGCTGCATCTCTTGTGCTGTCACCGCAACAGATTCTTGATAGGATTATAGATTCGGGATTACGGGGTAGAGGTGGTGCCGGTTTCCCCACCGGTCAAAAGTGGGAAATTGCTGCCCAGACCCCGGCAGAGAAGAAATATATCATCTGCAACGGTGATGAGGGTGATCCAGGAGCCTATATGGATCGCACCATCATCGAGAGCAACCCCCATCAACTGCTCGAAGGTATCGCTATTGCTGCCTATGCGGTGGGCGCACACCAGGCTTTCGTTTATGTCCGGGCAGAGTATCCTCTAGCCATCAGCACCCTTGAAAAAGCAGTCTCCCTGGCCAAAGAGACTGGTCTGCTGGGCAACTCCATTCTGGGGAGCCGTTTCGATCTGGAAATTGAGATTTTCCAGGGCTCCGGTGCCTTTGTCTGTGGTGAGGAAACAGCTCTTATCCGCTCAATCGAAGGATTTCGCGGCATGCCGATTTACCGCCCACCCTACCCAGTGGTCCGCGGTTTGTTTGACTGCCCTACGGTGATCAACAATGTCAAAACCCTGGTCAATATACCGCCAATCATAACACGAGGTGCCGAGTGGTTCCGGACTATCGGTACACCTCAGAGCCCAGGTACTGCCATCTTTTCCGTAGTGGGTGATGTCAATCACCCCGGCCTGGTGGAAATTCCCATGGGCGTTACTCTGCGCCATCTCATCTTCGAGGTGTGTGGCGGTATTCCAGGTAAAAAAAACTTCAAGGCTGTGCAGATTGGCGGGCCTTCTGGCGGCTGCCTCTCAGAAACTTTTTTGGACACTCCCATCGATTTTAATTCTCTAGCCGAAGCTGGTGCCATGATGGGCTCAGGAGGCCTGGTCGTCATGGATGAGGAGAACTGTATGGTAGACGTGGCCCGCTTCTTTCTCGATTTCACCCAGAATGAATCCTGCGGCAAGTGTACCTTCTGCCGCATAGGTACCAGACATCTGCTCACCATCCTGGAAAAACTCACCCGCGGAGAAGCCGCTCCTGAAGAGGTGGTCCTGCTGCAAGAAATCAGTGAAGATATTAAGACAGGCTCCCTTTGCGGGCTGGGGAAAACCGCACCCAATCCTGTGTTGACTTCCATCAGATATTTTGCTGAAGAATACCGGGCCCATCTGGAACAGCAACGTTGCCCAGGCTTGACCTGCCGACCTTTGATTGCTTATTTCATTGACCTGGAAAAATGCGCCAGGGGCTGCGACGCCTGCGTGGGCAGCTGCCCCGTGGAAGCCGTTTTTACTACCCGGACCAGGCAGAAAGGCATTGACCAGGAACTCTGTATCAAGTGCGGTGAATGTGTTACCGCCTGCCCTCCCCAATACGATGCAGTTCGCAAAGTCTCGCCGCCAAGTTTCGCACCCCACGTTGAAAAACCAAAAAAGCAGGAAAAACCCAAAGAGGATGGCTCATGAACGAGGTGCCGAACATGGTAAATCTACTCGTCGATGATTTGTCCATTGTCGCCTCTCAGGGGAGCAACCTGCTTGCCGTCTGCCTCGAAAACAGCATCTACATCCCGAACCTCTGTTTTATCGAAAGTTTCGACCGCCCCACAGCCTCCTGCCGCCTCTGTTTTGTAGAAATAGAAGGGATGACTTCCCCGGTACCCGCCTGCACCATCATAGTTGAACCAGATCTACAGGTTAAAACCAGTACGGACGCGGTCCGCCGCCTACAACGGACCGCCCTGCGCCTGCTGCTCTCCGTCCACGATGTGGATTGCAAGAACTGCCATGCCAACCACCACTGCGAGTTGCAGAATATTGCCAGATTTTTAAAAGTAAGCCTCAAACCTAAGCCGCTTCCCCAGATCGACAGACCTAAAGAGGTTGACACTAACCACCCGCACATTGACCACTATCCCCACCGCTGCGTACTCTGCGGCAAATGCATTCATGGTTGTCTCAGCCAGCACGATCAACCCGCTTTTAGCTTCGCCGGCCGGGGAATCAATACCGTAATCCACCACTACTCTCAAAGTGACCAGGCTGAATCGCAGTGTTTGGACTGCCAGCGCTGCATTGATATATGTCCTGTGGGAGCTTTGAAAAAGCGGGATAGAGGATAATCGTCAACCTGTAACATGGGAACATGCAATACTTTAAAACGTAGCCATGCACACCAGGACTTGTCCTACAAATCTGATATTCTACAGCAACAGGAAAATGCTTTTTTCGATGAACGATTTTTTTTCCGATACTTGCTGCGTTGCTGGTTATTCCGCTGAACCATGTTGCCTGGCAACCTTAAACGAGATCTCGTTTTTCTGCATGAATACGGCCGATATATTCTGCTACTTCACCGCTCACCCCAGCAACTGCTGCATATTCCGGCCAGCAGGCTACCGCTTCGGCTACATCAGCGACAATCTCACTAGCTTTCTTGATCTCCATATTTGCTGCCAATTCCAGGAGATCGCTTCCGGTTATGTCCCTTTGTTTAGCGTTGATGGTCATCTTGTGGCGTTCACCCAGCAGATCTTCCGGGTTAAGGGTAAAGGTCACATCATAGGCAGGTGAGAGTTGCCAAACTCCGTCTCTGTCCATCGTATAGCTGATGTTTTTTACGTGATCATCGACATTTGCACTCAGCACATTGAAAACCATACGGCGATACTGCTGCTCCTGCACCGGATAGGGAAACTGCAACTGTCGCATTACCAGAAAAGCATCCTCATAACCAACTGAACCGGCAGGATTCCAGCCAAAGTGGCCCATACAGGCCAGCGAGAGAACATGAATTTTTTGGTTATGAACCCGGTCGTATCTTTTCGTCATAAAATGGGCACGACCGTTTTCTTCAAAGAGCCGACATTCACTCATGTTGATCCCTGCCCTTTTGGCCATGAGGGAGTAGGCATATTCAACCCTCCCGCTATCCCTTGATCTGCCGAAATCTTCGCTCTTTTCGCCCGTCACCCCGTCAAATTTCAAAATCCAGTGCTTGTAGCCGTCAGGCAACTCTGATTGCCCTGAAATCACATGACCTTCATCATTTATTGCAATAACCGCTTTCGGCACAGCACCACCAGCGGAAACCCCAACCCTCAAAATATCAAGCATCGCTTCCGCTCTTTCCTTATCACTGCCGTTTATCCGGGTATCCAGCCTGGTACGTTCGCTCAGCACATCCTGAGCGAGTTCTATGAGCTTTTCTATTTCCAGGGAGACCGCTTTGTTGAGCTTATTCGAGCTGATCTGCGGAACATACTCCAAGGCGCCTATACCCCGTGTCCCGATATAGCAGAGCCGTTCAACCGGGTTGAAGGAGTTCGGATTCCTGCCGTTTCTCCTCAGCCAGGCATCAATTATCCGATTGCCGAAATCATCAGGCAATGAGCTTGCCAGCAGTCCGGGCAGCCCAAGGAAGGTATGTTTGTCTAATTCCGGAAAGTAATAGTTCTCACCAGACCGGGCAGCCGAGATCCCCATATGAATCGGGGCAATATCCCAGCCGTTTTTGAAAAAATCGGGTTCATATTCAAATACAGCATACCCGCTTTTCTCCAGCCAGGTAACGGCACCAACAACCTCACCCCATATTTTCACATACGCCGTAAAAAGAGGCTCCATTGCTACCTACTCTGATCCTTTCGTTTACCCGATGCCCTTTGCCGCTTCTTCCCTTCCATTCTGGCCAACTGCAAGGGACTTATATCCACCACCGGTAAAAAGTTCTCCA
>CAZWVC010000134.1:5793-10699 GCA_964637245.1 uncultured Desulfocapsaceae bacterium | reverse complement strand
AACATTTTATTTCGACACATTACGAGTATTACACGGGCAATTTCTGGCAATACAAAGTGTGCTGTCCACTATTGCCTGCATTATTCACCCTTCGGGCTAGTTCCTGAAAAATTTATACTTCAGCGTACTCACTACATATTCAAAGAATACTGAGTACTGACGATATCACGTTAATGTGGATCAATGAAAATCGCAACAATTGTAGTACAACGGCAATAAAAAAAACCCGCATACCTGTTGCAGGATGCGGGCTGTGGGTCAGGTCGTATGACCTGGTTTAGTAAATTGCGAGATACTCATCAAGCTCCCATTGGGAAACGTAGGTTCTGAAGGAATCCCATTCCTTAATCTTGGCTTCAATATATTTTTCATAGATATGCTCACCAAGAGTCTCTTTAGCTATTGGATTTGCCTCCAGCTCTTCAATTGCTTCCATAAGGTTAGCAGGCAGAACCGAAATACCCTCGGCAGCCATTTGCGCATCATTCATCTCGAAGATGTCTTCCTTTACTTCTGGAGGTGCCTGAAGTTTATTCTTCACACCATCAAGACCAGAATTAAGCATCATGGCAAATGCCAGGTAGGGGTTACAGGTTGGATCTGGGCAACGAATTTCAGTTCTGGTAGACATTCCACGTGCCGCAGGAATACGAACCAGGGCAGAACGGTTGGATGCTGACCATGCTGCATATACTGGTGCTTCGTAGCCAGGTACCAAACGCTTGTAAGAATTAACCAGCGGGTTGGTTACCGCAGCAAAACCTCGTGCATTCTTCAAAGCACCGGCAATGTAGTGATAAGCTACTTCTGAGAGTTGCAATGGATCGGACTCATCAAAAAAGGCATTGGTGCCATCCAAGTTGAAGAGTGACTGATTGGTATGCATACCAGAACCGTTAATACCAAAAATTGGCTTGGGCATGAAGGTAGCGTGCAGGCCATATTTGGCAGCAATTGATTTTACAACCCACTTAAAGGTTACAGTGTTATCAGCAGCAGCAAGTGCATCAGCATATTTAAAATTTATCTCATGCTGTCCTTCGGCTACTTCATGGTGTGAGGCTTCAATTTCAAAACCCATAGACTCAAGGGTTTCAATAATTTCACGCCGGCAATCGTTGGCTTTATCTTCCGGATCCAACGAAAAATATCCAGCCACATCGTGGGTAATCGTGGTAGGCTCAGCATTTGGACCATGCTCAAAGAGAAAAAATTCTGCTTCGGTACCTACGTTCATAGTGTAACCAAGCTCTTTTGCTTCTGCCAGTACGCGCTTGAGATTAACACGCGGGCAACCCTCAAATGGAGTACCATCAGATTTATAAACATCACAGATGATACGAGCAGCCGCGACACCTTCTTTATTTCTCCAAGGGAGTACAGTGAAAGTGTCATAGTCTGGCTTAAGATACATGTCAGACTCATTGATTCTAACAAACCCATCAATGGATGAACCATCAAACATCATATCGCCATCCAAAGCCTTCTCAATTTGGCTCAGCGGTAGAGCCACATTCTTCATGAATCCGAAAATATCGACGAACTGAAGACGGAAATAGCGAATATTCTGCTCTTCAATAATTTTCATTATTTCTTCTCTGGTCATTTTAATTGTCTCCTTATAAATAAATTTGGCTCTTAGGTTTGGAATCGTCTGCAAATCAATAAATTCACTTTTACCATTTATTACAAAAACCGCAATACATAAATGGAATTTTATTACAAGAATGTTATTTTTTATCTTCCTCTCTGCCGATAGAATAGAGCAGCCCACTCACAATTTCTTCCTTAAATTCAACATCTTCTATCTTTTTTCCGTCTCTATCAAGCACATAAAAAACATCAATCAACCGAGCAACCTCGGTCGCAATGAACGCTTTATGTATATTTATGCCAAAATCCGCCAAGGCCTGGGTGATTCTGTACAGCTGGCCCTCCCTGTCGTTACCGTAAACCTCAACAATTGTAAATGCAGCAGAGGTTTCATTATCAATTACTACCTGTGGTTTATGTTTGGTGGCAAGCTCCTTTTTCCTACTATACACTGCCGCCAGTTTTTGATAGAGCCGATGACTCAAGCCAAGGCGATGAGCAATAGCAAGATCAAGCTCACGATTAAGGGACTGCCAGTCTCGCTCCGCAAATGCCAAGCCATCGGTTGGCCTGACATCAAGTACATCCACGACCGTTCCGTCACTCCAGGTAAATATCTGAGCATTCAACACAGTGAGATTATTCAGTGCCATGATACCGCAAATCTTTGCCAGCAGCCCCGGCTGATCGTGTGACATTATCAGTAATGACCACTGCTCTTCCTTATCCGCGGCAAAAATTAATGATTTCTGCCGCAGCAGTTGATAGTGATCACGATGGAGACATATATGCTTAGCGACCTTGGCTGGACTAAAGGTAAGAAGGTAGTCCGCTGAAAGATCATCAATGTCCATCTGCAGGTTTTCTGCCCCATTCAACTCTTGTGTCACCTGATGCCTTAACCATTCAACACCTTGCTCTACCTGGTTCTCGACAATACCGACATGAGCCTGATCAAATGCAGAGATTTCAAGATACGGCTTGATCTTGAAGAAGAACTCCTGCAGCAGCGAGGCCTTCCATTCACTCCAGGCAGATGGCCCCGTTGCCCTTGAATCAGCAATGGATAACAGATACAACATTGCAAGTCTCGAGGCAGTGCCGATTTCTTCGGCACAGTGCTTAATGAATTCACTATCGTTCAAATCACGCCTGAGTGCATTTTCGGGCAAATACAGATGCCTGAGCACCACAAATCGAAGATCGTCGCACTCTTCTTTAGCCAGCCCCATTCGCCCTGCTATTTCAAAAGCAATCTCAGCCCCCAGTACAGAATGATCCTGTCCCGAGCCTTTGCCTATATCATGAAGCAGCGCTGCCAGATAAAGCACTGCCGGTGAATCAATGATCGACATAACCGTTTTTTCTTCCTGCACAACTTTACGCAACTCATCCACAGCCTGCAACGAATGACGATCAACGGTATAAATGTGATATACATCATGTTGAGCAAGGGTATGAATTCTCTTGAACTCTGGGATATACGCAGCAAGCAAACCAGTCTCCAGCATACCACTTAGCGCCGCAACCACCTCTTCCTCAGTTTCCAATATACCAATCAAAGTCTTGGCCGCCCTATTTGAACTGCGAACCTTATCATTTATCAGCCCGAGATTTGCTGATATAAATTTACGCGAGCGATGGTGCACCGGCAAACCACTACGAGCTGCAGCGAGAAAAACCCGGATCAGCAGGTGCGGCTTTTTTTCAATCTCATCCTGGGTGGCAATGAGATGGATGTAGTTATTGCGGAGCTCAATGCCATTTTCCACAACTTTATCCGGTTGTGAATTTTCCCCATTAGACACACCTAAAATATCATAGACATGAGCAAAGAAAAGATCAGTCACCACAGCAATATTCTGAATATGCCCATACATCTCCCGCATGAACACTTCAACCCCCAGAGAACCCTGGCTATCTTTATAATTAAATGCTTCGGCAATCTCTTCCTGCTGTTCAAAATAGAGCTGGTCATTCTTACGCTTGGAGATGTAATGCAATCTATTGCGTATTTTGACCAGCATATTCCAGGACCCCATAAAGGAATCATGCTCCGCTTCATTGAGAATTCCAGCATTAACAATGCCGTTTATCCCTTCAAGACCATACACAACCTTCGCCGTCCAAAGCATTGCCTGGATATCACGCAAACCACCCTTACCCTCTTTTATATGCGGTTCGAGCAAATAAGCATGTACCCCATACTTTTCCCGACGTTCCACCCGGAACCTTTCCATGGTTTCAACAAATTCCTGCCGTTGACCTTCAATAAACTTTTCACGATAAGCAGAGAGCAATTCGAAATACAGCAATTGTGATCCAGCCAGCAGCCTGGCATCGAGCAGAGCTACGCGAAAATAAAAATCCTCACCGGCAAGGGCTACCGCCTCCTCCACACTGCGCACCCCATGCCCAACCTCTAATCCTGTATCCCATAAAGGATAGAGCACAGAATCAGCAATCTGCCCAACCTCATCGCGCACCTCTGATCGATAGAGGACCATAAGATCTATATCGGAGTAAGGAAAAAGCTCCTGGCGTCCATAACCACCAAGCGCCACAAGAGCAACTGACTCTTCAGCACCGGGTACTTCAGCCTCCAGAAAACACTCCAGAACAAACTCATCGACAAGCTTGGAATGCCCCCGCAGCAAAGCCTGGCCACTGAGGCCCTGCTGCCAGAGGTTCTCCAACGCTTCTCTTTTTGCGCGCAATGGTGATTTCATAGACTATACAGCATCCCTGTTTTCTTCACCGGTGCGCACTCGGACGACCCGCTCGATCGGCATAACAAATATTTTGCCATCACCAATCTTACCGGTATTGGCAGCATTTCGGATAACGCTGACCACATTGTCAACCTGATCGGCCGGCACCACTATTTCCAGTTTATTCTTAGGGATAAAATCGACCACATACTCAGCACCACGGTAGATCTCCTTATGTCCCTTTTGCCGCCCATAACCTTTTACCTCCGAGATAGTCATACCGGTAATGCCTATCTCGTTTAATGCCTCTTTGACATCGTCAAGTTTGAATGGTTTGATTATCGCTTCAATTTTTTTCATAGAGTATCCTCATTCACACTCTTTGAACCTCCAGAGCATACCGGAGGCTATATTTGATGAAATGGTACAAAAAATTACTCATTACTATACTCACTGTCTTGCCTGATCCAAGGATTGATTTAAATTCCTCCTTTCAATCACTCCAGAAATCAGGCTATCGGCCTATAATTACATCTAATTATTATATGCCGTCTCAGAGTGTTCTGTTGAATCAAGTCCCTGAACTTCAGCATCATCGGACA
>CAZWVC010000134.1:0-5693 GCA_964637245.1 uncultured Desulfocapsaceae bacterium | reverse complement strand
GCGTTGACAAAAAGATAACAAACTACACCGGCGATCAAGCCGATGAGAATAGCTGAATTCGGGCCAACAAAACCAGCGGTTGGGGTAATTGTTGCAAGTCCGGAAATCGCTCCAGAGGCTGCGCCAAGCGTGGTAGCTTTTCCCTGATTAATCCATTCCATTACCACCCACATAAACATTCCTGCCATGCCTGCCAAATGAGTAGCCACAAAGGCAGTGGCTGCAACTTCATCGGCGGCAAGAGCAGAACCACCATTGAAACCGAACCAGCCAAACCACAGTAGCCCGGTGCCCAACATGGTCATTGGCAAATTATGTGGCATAAAACTTGAGCGGCCATATCCCCTGCGAGCTCCAATGACCAGCACACCGGCAAGTGCTGCTACACCGCAGGTCAGATGAACCACCAGACCACCGGCGAAATCCATGACACCCATTTTCCCCAGCCAACCACCAGCTCCCCAGATCCAGTGACACACTGGATTGTAAACTAATATCGCCCAGAGAACTGAAAAAACCAGAAAAGGCACAAACCTCACCCTCTCAGCAAAAGCCCCGGTAATAAGTGCTGGTGTAATTATGGCAAACATGCACTGATAGATCATAAAAACGGTCTGCGGTATGGTTGTAGCATAATCTGGACTTGGTGCGCTAGTAACACCTTTTAAGCCAAACCATTCGAGACTTCCAATAAAGCCACCAATATCTGGGCCAAAAGACATGGAATAACCGAGGTAAACCCATTCTATAGAAATAAGTGCTATCATAAACAAGCTTTGCATGATGGTACCCAACACATTTTTACCCCGAACCATACCCCCGTAAAAGAGAGCAAGCCCTGGTGTCATCAACATAACCAGACCAGCTGCAGCCAAGATAAATGCGGTATCCGCTTTGTCCATTTCAAACTCCTTGTATTTCTTAATTACTTAGCCTGAGGGCTTCCCTCCCACAAACTCCCCATACGTGAAAATCGATTGCATACCTACCCACGTGTAAAAAAACTCCGACTTTTATTACAAACGGCGTACCATCTTGAAGATTTTCTATAATGTAATGTTTTCAGAGTGTTTGAGATATCACCACACCCAAGCCTCGACCTGCAAATATTACAATATTGTTATACCTTGAGCAAAAAAATACAATTTTGTGGTGTTGCTTTTTACAACTTTGCAAAAAACATCCCAGTGTGACAGGAAAATATCGTTGCACAGATGTTTATACTAATAAACTCTGGTACTATATGACTCGACACAATAAAATTACTGACCAGAACCTTTAAATAAAAAACAACAATTTCATGAAGATAAACGGCAAACAGTATAGAACTATCTGGCCTCTTACCAATGATACAGGAACTATCTGCATCATTGATCAGCGGTACCTCCCCCACAGGTTCGTTATTGAACATCTAAGAAATGTAAAGATGGCCTGGCAGGCCATCCGAGATATGCATGTGCGAGGTGCTGGCTTGATAGGCGCTACTGCCGGATTCGGCATGTACCTGGCAGCACTTGAAGCTGATGATGAAAACTTCACAGCTGACCTTCTCTTCGCTGCTGACTACCTCAAAGACAGCAGACCAACAGCTAAAAATCTGGAATGGGCTGTGGAACGAGTGTTAGTTGAAGCCAGCCACGCACCATCGGTTGCATTAAAACGTAAAGTGATATTTAAAACCGCTTGCGAAATAGCCGATGAAGATGCCAGCTTTTGCGAACGTATCGGTATTCACGGCAAAGCTATCATTGAAGAGATAAGCAAAAGGAAAAAAGGTCAACCCGTCAACATCCTAACCCATTGTAATGCCGGCTGGCTTGCCTTTGTTGACTATGGCAGTGCCACCGCTCCCATATATGCTGCCCGCGATGCGGGAATTGCCCAGCATATATGGGTGGATGAAACGCGTCCCTGGAATCAGGGTGCCAAGCTTACCACTTGGGAACTGCAGCAGGAGAATATCCCCAACACTCTGATAACTGACAATGCCGGTGGCCATATCATGCAGCAAGGTCTGGTAGATTTAGTCATTGTCGGGACTGACAGAACCACCCACACAGGAGACGTTGCCAATAAGATTGGGACATACCTGAAAGCACTTGCAGCCAAGGATAATAACATACCATTCTATGTTGCCCTGCCTTCCTCAACCATTGACTGGGAGCTCGACTACGGAGCTGAAATACCAATCGAGAAGCGCTCCGGTGAGGAAATAACTAGGGTAGAGGGTCTCGATGATCAAGGTAATATCAGCTCTGTCTGGCTCGCCTCCAAAGAAACACATGCGGCAAATTACAGCTTTGATATCACCCCAGCTCGACTTATTACCGGGCTTATTACCGAAAGAGGCATCACTGCGGCTAACAAGGAAGATATCCATCGGCTGTTTAACGTTTAAAAGTCAGGCGAATCTGCCCTTAGCCCAATTATGGGTGGTACTCATTATCATAGCGGATAATATCATCATCACCTAAATAGCTGCCTATCTGAACCTCAATGATTTCCAGAGGAATTGTACCGGGATTCTCCAACCGGTGGATTACCCCCGCGGGTATGTAGCTTGACTGATTTTCATGGAGCAAGAAAACCTCCTTACCGTTGGTAATTTTGGCTGTTCCGTTTACCACAACCCAATGCTCATAGCGATGATAATGTTTCTGCAGAGACATCCCGGATGAGGGGTTGATTTTAATTATCTTTATTTTATAACGCTCCTGTGACTCCAGAGTGGTAAAACTACCCCAGGGTCGATGAACGGTATTGTGAAAGCGAAACTCGTGACGTTCGGTAGTCTTCAAATGCTTGACAATTTTCTTCACACCCTGCACCGCCGACATGGCTGAAACCATGACAGCATCTGGTGTTTCCACGACAACCGTATTCTCAAGGCCGATTGCCGTAACTAGTCGGTCTTCGGCTAATATCAGACAATTTTCAGTGTCCTCCATGATCACATCACCACGGTGGACATTTCCTTTTTTGTCACCTTCCAAAACCTGCCACAAGGCCTGCCATGAACCTATATCTACCCAGTCCATATCAGCATGCACAACCGCAGCAACTGCAGTCTTCTCCATCAGAGTATAGTCTATGGAGGAATCCTCTACATCTTCCATGCTTACCGGATCAAAGCGAAAGAAATCACCCTCGATATTTCCGTTGCTGATTGCAGCATTCATGCTTTCATGCATTGCTGGCGCATGGAGTCGCATCTCCTGTTGGAAGACAGCAGGGGTAAAGGCAAACATACCGCTATTCCAATAATAATTCCCCGAGGTCAGATACTCTTCAGCCTGTTTAACTCCAGGTTTTTCTTTGAATGACAGAACCCTTTTATCTTCACCTTCCTCAATATAACCATAACCTGTCTCCGGTCGCAGAGGTTCTATTCCGAAAGTAACTATATATCCGTCGGTTGCGAGTTGGGCTGCCTCCTCAACTACCTGATAAAACTTTTCCGGTATACCGATGAGATGATCTGAAGGTAAAATGAGCAAAACACAGTCATTGCCTCTTTGCAGACGCGCATATTCTACTGCACCACAAACAGCCGGTGCGGTACTTCTCCCCAGGGGTTCGAGGAGAATGGTGTAGTCATTGAATAATCCCAATTCATCAATCTGGTTTTTGGTTATATATCTGTGCTCTTCCCCAACCACAATAAGCGGAGAAAAAATATCTGACAAACCAGCTACCCGTTGGATGGTGGTTTGCAGCAAAGAGGTGTCGCCGGTGATATCCAGCAACTGTTTAGGGTAGGTCTCTCGAGAAACGGGCCAGAGTCGCGAGCCACTCCCACCAGCCAGAATTATTGGTTGCACTCTGCCCATATGCCTCCTTGCACAATCTCGCTTAAAGTTATCAGAAAATGTTACCCCTCCTCAATGTGACGGAGAAGTTCCTCTGTCTTCTTTTTCATTAAATCGTAATCACCACGGCTCTCCACGTTAAGTCGCAATAATGGCTCGGTGTTCGATTTGCGGATATTAAAGCGGTAATCATCGAAAGCGATGGAGAGTCCATCTGTTGCATCTTTGCTTCCCCCGGCATAGAGTTTTTCTATTTTTCCTATGATGGCATCAGCATCCTGTACTTTACGATTTATCTCGCCTGAAACAGGATAAGCTGACATCATGTCGTTAACCAACTGCGAAAGTGGTTTTCCCGTTCTACTTAGAAGCGAGCAGATGAGCAGCCAGGGAATCATCCCTGAATCACAGTATCCAAAGTCTCTAAAATAGTGGTGTGCTGACATCTCTCCACCGTAAAGACCATTTTCCTGACGCATCCGTTCTTTAATAAAAGCATGACCGGTTCGCGTCATTATTGAAATACCTCCGCTTTTCTTTACCTGTTCTATTGTGTTCCAAATCAACCGCGGATCGTGCAGGATTTTCCCTCCTGGATGCAGAGCAAGCAATTCACCGGCCAGCAGTGCCACCACATAATATCCTTCGATAAAGCGCCCCTGTTCGTCCCAGAAGAAGCAGCGATCAAAATCACCGTCCCAGGCCAAGCCTAAATCTGCACCATTCTGCAATACAGCCTGTGAGGTTTCCTCCCGATTCTCTGGCAGTAACGGATTAGGCACACCATTGGGAAAGCTGCCATCGGGCTGATGGTGCAATTTGAAAAAGCGACAAGGCAGACGTTCTGCCAGCATATCAAGAACTGGTCCCGCACACCCATTGCCACTGTTAACCACTACTTTGAGAGGAGCAAGACTTGAACCTCTGATATAGCCCAATAAATGTTCAACATATTCGGTTCTACAGTTGAACATTTGTCTTGAACCTTGGTCATTGCCTTCTGTATCTTGTGAAGTTTGATCTAGGGCATATGTGCCTAATTTATGCAGCCCTGTGTCCTCTGAGAGGGGTCGCGCACCTTTCATCACTATTTTCATGCCATTATAGGCAGCTGGGTTATGGCTTGCAGTGATTATCACCCCACAATCGACCCCTTTTTCCTCCATACTGAAAACAGCGTGATATATCTCCTCTGTTCCACAAAGGCCTAGATCAAGAACATCGCAACCATCTTGTTGCAGACCTGCCATCAAACTATCGGCTAGACCCGGTCCACTTAGTCTTATGTCCCTGCCAACTACAGCCTTTTGGACATCAAATAGTTTTACAAGTCCCCGACCTATGGATCGTGCTAGATTATCATCAAGTTCATCAGGTACCCTTCCGCGAATATCGTAAGCCTTAAAACACGAAGGAATGGTATTCTCCATTTTTCATTTCCCTTTTTCTTTAAGAATGCTATACTTTTGAGCCTGTTGTATATATACAAGTCTACTCCCTAACCTACCAATAAGTAAAGAAAAAGTCTAATCATATGAAAGGAATAATACTCGCTGGTGGTTCTGGCACCAGGCTCTACCCGCTTACCAAGGTTGTTTCGAAACAATTGATCCCGGTATATGACAAACCGATGATTTACTATCCACTCTCTGTACTGATGCTTGCCGGAATACGAGATATATTGATCATCTCAACCCCCGCAGACCTGCCCCGCTTTCAAGAACTATTTGGGGATGGTTCGCACTATGGTCTATCGCTTAGCTATGAGGTCCAACCACATCCCGAAGGACTTGCCCAGGCTTTTATCATTGGCAAAGATTTTATTGGTGATGACTCCGTTGCCCTCATTCTTGGCGATAATATCTTTTTTGGTCCAGGTTTCTC